>JANXBX010000004.1 GCA_025060595.1 Synergistota bacterium
GTATCTGTGCCTATGTCTTTCATATATAACTTCCTCTCCATATGCAAGAAATGCCTTACTATCTCTAACCAACTTGCAAGGGTAACTTCCCAATCTCATGGTTCCACCGAGATCCCTAAGCCCCTTCTGCCCAGGTAAAAGGTCTATAACAGGATAAGGAGTACAAGGATCTACCTCTGTAGTATTGGCTTCTTTAAGACCACACACATTTCTCGCAAACTCAATAACAGCACACTGCATACCAAAACACAAACCTAAGAAAGGTATTTTCCTTTCTCTAGCATATTTTATTGCTCTCATCTTCCCCTCTATCCCACGAAAACCAAAACCGCCAGGGACAAGTACTCCATTAACTCCTCTTAAAACTTCTTCCTCCATTCCCTCCTTTATCTCCTCAGCATCTACCCATTGTATGTTCAATCTCCTTTTCCAATAGACAGAAGCATGCGTTAGAGCTTCTACCACACTTATATAAGCATCTTTATGTCTGACATATTTACCAACTATAGCTACATTCAACTCACCAATAGGATTAAGCCATGATTCTACAAAATCGGCAAAAGCTGATAAATCTGGGTCCCTTAATAAAAAACCAAGCTTCTTAGAAATAAGTTTTCCTATCCCTTCTCTCTCAAGATGCAAAGGAACCTCATAAATCAATCTCGCATCCCTGGCTTCTATAACCGCATCAGCAGGAAGGCTAGAAAAAAGAGCTATTTTCTTAATCGCCTCTTCCGACAAGGCTCTTTCAGTTCGGCAAACCACTATATCCGGTTGAATACCTATCCTCCGAAGCTCATTAACACTATGTTGTGTAGGTTTAGTTTTCGCCTCTCCTGCAGTCTTAAGATAGGGAACAAGAGTAACATGAACATAAACCGTATTTTCTACACCCTCCTCAACCCTAAATTGCCTTATCGCTTCAAGGAAAGGTAGCCCTTCTATATCCCCCACTGTACCACCAACCTCAACTATTAGCACATCAAAACCTTCCGCTACCTTTCTTATTCTACTCTTTATTTCATCAGTTACGTGAGGAATTACTTGGACTGTAGCTCCAAGAAATCTGCCCTCCCTCTCCTTCGCTATAACTGCTTGATAGACCTTACCCGCAGTAACATTATGATCAGAGGTTAAATAGACATCCATAAATCTCTCATAATGCCCCAAATCAAGATCAGTCTCAGCACCATCCTCTGTAACGAAAACCTCTCCATGTTGATAAGGATTCATGGTCCCAGCATCTACATTAAGATATGGATCAAACTTCAAAGCACTTACATTTAACCCACGAGCCTTAAGTATAGCTCCTATCGAGGAAACAGTTATACCTTTACCTAAAGATGAACAAACACCACCTGTAACAAATATATACTTAGCCAAAGCCTTATCCTCCTTTCGCTCTCTGAATGACGCTTAAAAGTCGCGTCTTCATTTCAAGAATTCTAAGAGCCTCTTCAGCATAATGCCTAACAAAACCATCCTCATCTTCCCGTGCTTTTTTCAAGGCTTCTATTGCACGAATATCTCCTATCTTCCCTAACACCTTAGCAGAAAACCCTCTTACAAACGCATCAGGATCATTAAGTAATGCAATCACTAGAGCTTCTATCACTTTACTATCAGCTGATTCAAGCTCCTCAAGAATTTCAGTAGATTTTATTCTAACCAATCTGTCCCCAAAATTAAGTAAGAAATCCAAAACCTTCTCTTTTACTTCCTCTTCCCTAATAAAAGGTTTAAGGCTTCCTAACAATTCTAAAACTATTGATGTCTCAGATTCTTTATTAAGCTTTTCTAATACCCCTTCCCATTCCTTCATTTTCTAAACAAACCACCTCAACGAAGATAATAAAGCGGATTTACCGGTCTACCATTATTTCTTATTTCAAAATGAAGATGAGATCCTGTAGTTCTACCAGTGCTTCCCACCCTCCCTATTATTTCCCCTTGTCTAACATATTGTCCCTCTCTAACGTTTATTCGACTACAATGAGCATACCAAGTTTCCCACCCATCTCCGTGATCTATAACAATCAATAAGCCATAACCTGATTGCCAACCCGCATACACAACCCTACCAGCTCGAGACGCTCTCACATATTCCCCTGCACTTCCATCTATATCTATACCACTATGAAACTCCCTACGTTTCGACAAAGGGTCTCGCCTCCAACCGAAATCAGAATTAATAGTTCCCTCCAAAGGCCATATAAATCTCTGAGAAGTTCCACGAGAAGCAAGCCATCGAGGCCTAGAAGGCTGCTTTTCTTCAAGAAGCTTACCACCCGGAATAAAAACTAAAGTACCTACTTTCAACTCTTTAATATCCTCATTATACTTTTTTATGTGCTCAATATCGACATTATAAGTTTTAGCTATTTTCTCCAAGCTTTCATCTTTACCAACTTTATGAAAGACACCAGACACATTAGGAACCTTTATAACCTGACCGATTTTAAGTAAATCAACGCTTTTAAGATCATTTGCACTTATAATTGTATCAAGGGTTATATTAAATTTTTTTGCTATGTCCCATAAAGTATCCCCAGGCTTAACAACATAGGGAGAAAGCTTTAAAATAGGCTCTTTATGTTTCGAGAAAAACTCCCCCCTAATGTTTAGGGAAAAACTTCCTCCTCTGCTTATCCCAGCCTTTAAAAAAGAGTTAAATCCCATCGTAAACACCCTGCTAAGTTTATCAACAGATATGGCCATACAAACACCCCTTCCATATTTTCCCTCAATTCTATAAATTACAAAAGGAATCCTTTTAATTTCAGGAAGGGGTGGAACCTCAAAAGATCCTACCAGAGATAAACCAGCCTTTATAAACATTTCCCCACCAACAAGTTCATAAGGAGGTTCTTTTATACCCATCTTTATCCTCTCTTTCTCTAGATCGTACTTTGTCTCCTCATAAAACTCTTTTTTCAAGATCCACAAGGTCCTACTTTCTCTCCAAGCTAAGAAGGAAAACAAAACTGAAATTCCCACTACCAAATAAACAAACTTGGAGAAAGAGAACCTCAAAAAAGCACCCCCTTTACTTAATTGCCTTAAGAAACTCTACGTTACTCTTCGTCTCCTGTAATTTCTTAATCAAAAGCTGCAAAACTTCCGCTTCATCAAGGTTCGCTGTCCTTCTCCTTAGAAGCCATATCTTCTGTAAATCCTCTTCAGGCAGTAAAAGCTCCTCTTTGCGAGTTCCAGACTTTTTAAGATCTATAGCCGGAAAGATTCTCTGTTCAGCAAGTTTTCTACTTAAATGAATCTCCATGTTTCCCGTTCCCTTAAACTCCTCGTAGATTAAATCATCCATCCTGCTACCCGTATCTATCAGCGCTGTAGCTATTATAGTTAAACTACCACCTTCTTCAATATTTCTAGCTGCTCCTAAAAACCTTTTAGGATAGTGAATAGCAACAGAATCCATACCACCCGAAAGGGTTCTACCACTTGGGGGAACGGTCAAGTTATAGGCTCTTGCTAGACGAGTCAAGCTATCTAGGAGTATTACAACATCCTTTCCATACTCCACTAACCTCTTAGCCTTCTCAAGAACTAACTCAGCAACCTTAAGATGCTCATTCACAGGTCTATCAAATGTAGAACTTACAACTTCTCCTTTAACAGATCTTTGCATATCCGTTACCTCTTCAGGTCTTTCATCAATAAGGAGAACTATAAGAAAAACCTCAGGATGACTAGCTGTTATGCTGTTAGCAATATTTTTTAATAGAGTAGTCTTTCCTGCCTTTGGAGGGGAAACTATGAGACCTCTTTGTCCCTTCCCTATAGGAACAAATAGATCTACCAAGCGAGTAGATATTTCCTCTGGATCATTTTCAAGTTTAAACTTCTCACAAGGATAAATTGGAGTAAGCTCATCAAAGTAAGGTCTACTTCTTGCTTTTTCTGGATCTTCAAAATTAACTACCTCAACCCTTAACAAAGAATAGTAATGCTCTTGCTCTTTAGGTGGCCTTGTTTGCCCCCAAACTATATCCCCTGTTCTCAAATTAAACCTCTTTATCTGCGAAGGAGAAACATAAATATCCGATGAACTTGGAAGATATCCATTTGTTCTTAAAAAACCTATACCTTCCGGAACTATCTCAAGAACCCCACCTCCAAAAAGAAGTCCTTTACTCTTAGCCTGTGCCCTGAGAATCTCAAATATAAGTTCTTGTTTTTTGAGACGAGAAAATCCCGTTACTCCCAACTCTTTTGCTATAGACTGTAGCTCCGATAATGTTTTCGTACTTAATTCGCTAAACTCAAACAAACTTTATACCCCCTTACCGAGAATAAAAATGGTTATAAGATAGATACTAACCGGCAGTAACCTGAGGTATCTTACAGAAAAAAGAGTAGATATAACCAAAATTAGACTAACGCAAAGCAAGCTTAAAACAGTAAACATATGCATGTTAGAAGAGAAACTAACCATTGAACCTTTAAAAAATAAATCCGCTATAGGAAGTATGAAAAAATTTAAAACGTTGCTGCCCAAAATGTTTCCCAAACATAATCCATGAGCTTTTCTTAAAATGGCAGCTAAAGAAGTAGAAAGCTCCGGAGCTGACGTTACAAGAGCTATAAAAAGGGTTCCTATGAAGGTATCAGAAATACTGGTAATCCTTGATAACCACCCACCAGCTACTATCAAAAAGTAACTTGATATAAAAACTACCAATATACTGAGAATAAAATATATAGCGAAATCTCTCTCATTCGCTCTTTCCTCTAAAGTCTTGCTTTCGTCAGATCTTTCAAAAATCCGAAAAGCTATTAATGGATAAACAAGAAAAATCCAGAATAAATTCAATTTAAAGTTCAAAGCAAAAATCATAACTACAGTAAACGCTATACTCCAACTTATCAGCTCAATGAATACTTTACGATTAATGCAGCTAAAGAGGTCGTACCACATGAACGAAAAGAAGGAAAAAACCGCTATATTAAACAGATTACCACCCAAAATGTTTCCAACTATCATATCTGAATAACCCTTTAAAGCACCACTTATAGCTACACCGAGCTCCGGAGAGGAAGTCACAATAGAGAGAATCAAAAAACCCGCCCACTCTTTGGTAACACCTTTTCGTTCTGCCCACTCTTCTGTAACTCTCTCTAGAGCAATACCTCCACCTATTACCCCGAGGGAAGAAAGAAAAAATACGATTAACCAAAAAAACATCTTCTATTTATTTTTAAAGGACTCCCAATCTTTAAGAAACCTCTGAATTCCTATATCTGTAAGAGGATGAACAAACATCCCTTTTAAGACATTAAAAGGAACTGTAGCTATATGGGCTCCCACTAATGCACAATCTCTCACATGTTTAGTATGTCTTATACTTGCAGCTATAACTTGAGTCTCAAAAGAGGCCTTTTTAAAAGCCGTAACTATGTCCGCTACAAGCCCAACACCATCTCCTCCGATATCATCCAACCTTCCTATAAACGGGCTAACATAAGTAGCTCCTGCATTTGCAGCTAAGATTGCCTGTTCGAGAGAAAAAATAAGAGTAACGTTAGTCTTTATACCCTCCTTAGCCAGAACGGAAACAGCTTTCATGCCTTCTGGCGTCATAGGAATTTTAATAACCACATGCTCACTTAAAGAAGCAAGCTCTCTTGCTTCCTCAATCATTCCATCAGCATCTAAACTAATTACTTCCGCACTAACAGGTCCTCGAACAAGGTCACATATTTCTCGAATAAGAGTGTGAAAATCCCTTCCCCTTTCTCTACTTACAAGAGTAGGGTTAGTAGTAACCCCTGAAATTATTCCCCAACTCAAAGCTTGTTTTACTTCTTCAATATTCGCAGTATCTAAAAAAAGTCTCATCCACTATGCCCTCCCCTCAGAACCAAAGGCTTTTATTTTTTCTTTAACAGTCTCTCTAACCGCATCTCTTGCCGGCCCTAGAAACTTACGAGGATCTATCTCCCCTTTTTTAAGAGATATCATCTCCTCAAGTTTAATCCTAAATGCTAACCTTAAATCAGTATCAATATTAATCTTACATATACCTAAAGATATGGCCTTCTGAAGATCGTTTAATGGGACCCCTGAAGCACCGTGGAGAACAAGAGGTATATCCACTTTCCTTTTTATATCATAAAGTCTATCAAAGTCAAGCTTAGGTTCCCCCTTATAAACTCCATGAGCCGTGCCTATAGCTACAGCAAGAGAATCTACTTCCGTCAATTCAACAAACTTTGCTGCTTCATCTGGATCTGTAAAAAATGCTTCTTTATCTGAGACTTTAATGTGTTCCTCTGTTCCTACTATTCTACCAAGCTCTGCTTCAACAGAAACTCCCACAGAATGAGCAATTCTAACAACTTCTTGAGTTATCTTAACGTTCTCCTCAAAGGGTTTGCTTGAAGCATCTATCATTACAGAGGTAAATCCAATCCTTATAGCAGAAAGAATCGCATCCAAGCTCGAACCATGATCAAGATGAATAACAACAGGTATTTCTACCCTATAAAGAACGCTTTTTATAAAACCTTCTAAAAAAGGAAGTCCCATGTATTTCATTCCACCCTCACTAACTTGAAGTATTACAGGTGAACGCATTTCCATCGCAGCCTCTAATATAGCTTGAAGAAATTCAAGATTATTAAAGTTAAAGGCTCCTATGCCAAACCTCCCTTCCTTAGCCTTTTTTAATAAGACATTACCCGCAAGCAAAGGCATACCTATCCCACCTTTCCAAGAATCTCAGAAGCCTCTTTAGGAGTAGCGGGTTCCATATCCAAAGAAGACGCTATCTTTAACACTTCGTCCACCATCCTTTCGTTGCTTAAACCTATATTCTCTCCTGAATCCTCCAAACCTACTCTTACATTACCGCCAAGCTCTAAAGCTACAGCAATTAATGCTTTTGATGGTCTACCCTTCATACTTAAAAACCATTTACTATTTTTCGGAAGAAGCTTATACATATAAACTAAGTTCTCAACCGTTGGAGGAAAATAATCTTCACTTAAGAAAAGAGTAAATATATAGGGCGGGGTCAGTTCTTTCTGTTCTATTAATCTTCTCAAATATATAATCATCGAAGGAGAAAAAACTTTAAATACAGGTTTAACCATAGCTTCTGAGCTAATTTGAAGGACAAAATGTATATAACCAATAGGATTGTATATAATATGATCATCCATGTTAAGTGAACCAGGTATAATTTCTATAAAATCTGGTTTTAAAACTAAAGGTGAAACTCTTTCCTCTAAACCATGTTTTAGTGTCCCCCATGCAGGAAACTCTATAAGTAAATCGCTGCTTTCCCTTAACCAAGCCATAGCTTGAGAATAGGCCTCTATATTATAATTGAGCTGGCCTCCTGAAAAAACGCTTCTGAAATGCAATATAGACAAACCTTTTGCTCTTACACGCGAAGCCTCCTCAACCACCTCAAAAGGGGTAACGAATCCTTTTTCACCAACGGGAGCCAGCATAAGAATAAATTTCCCTTTCCCCACTTTAACTCCCACCTTTACCCTCTATTTTAAAATTTAAAACTTTTACTATCCTTCCTTTAAACATTACTCTTACCTCATAATCCCCTTTTGGAAGAGACTCCCCTGAAGCTAAGAAAAAATAGTAAGCTTTTTTACCATATCCGCTATCCAAATAATAACTTACTTGATGAACGAACACTCCTTGATAATACCATCTTATCCTTAAAAGTGCTACCTCCCCATCTACATATCTATATCTAAAGAAAAGACACACCCTTTTAATTCCATAATCGAAGCGATTTCTCACATCAATAGGATTCAAGTCATCATCCACATCCATGCAAATATAAATCTCCTCTATTTCAAGATCACCCGTATAGTAATAGCTTCTCCATCTACTTAAACCAATACAACCAAATAGTGGAAATATCATAAAAACGATAATAATAAGGATTAGAAATCTTCCAAGCAACTTGCTATTTCTCTTAACTTCTTACTCAATGTATCCCCAGAAACCCCATCTACAGTTTCAGCGGTTTTTAAAGTAACCCCGTCCACACTACCACTCTCAACTATAACCTTTAAGAAAAGTTTTTCTTCGCTCGGATCAGGAAGCATGTTTCCCTTTCCGCTCAACTTAGCTAACCCAGCAAGAAGCCCATAAGCTCCCCAATTAGAAACCCCACTAATAATAAGAGAATCCACCTTAACTATACTGAATATATTGCCCTTACTTGGAAACCTATTCAAAAGCTCTCCCCTTATATTACCCATGCCAATTTCATTTCCTCCATCTCCTATTCCAATAGTAGGGATATTTTTCCTTCCAGCTTCTATAAAGAGTTCATCTAGAGGAGAAACATAACAAGATATATCTTCATTGCGAGAGCTATAATACTTTCCATCAATAGCTCTACCAGGTCTTTCTACGGAAATCAAAAGATCAAATCCTTCCTGCCAAAACAAGCCCAAAAAATTACCACTCCATTTAAAGGGGACACCATAAACTGGAACATTCACACTGAGAAAGTTTATTCCTTTCCTTAAAACATCTGCATAAATGTCATCAGTCCATATAGAAACTCGCTTACCTAAATCTAAAAGACCTCTTGCAAGAAAAACCGCTCCTACAGGGCCATCAGTCTCGCATTTTATTAAAGGCATTATAGTAAACCCTGTGAATATAGCAATATTACTTGAGGACATAGAAAATTCTACCGCTCGCCTAAGTTCATCAGCTGAAGCTAAATCATTAATTCCCCTACAGGCAGCGTCTTCAGAAATCAAACTTTTAAGTCGCTCCCAAAAAGTCTCCATTATCTATACCCTCTTTCTATAAAAACTAGCGATAGCCTCAACTATATATTCTTGCAAACTCGGAGAAAGCTCTGGATACATAGGGAGAGCTAAAACCTCTCCACATATTCTTTCAGCCACTGGACAATAACCTGGTTTATAACCCCATCCTCTAAAACAAGGTTGAAGATGGAGTGGAACAGGATAATAAACTTGAGTGGATATACCCTTTCCACTAAGGTAATCTTTAAGTTTATCTCTATCTTTTGCTCTAATCACATACTGATGATAAACATGGTAACAATTTTCAAGTTCCACAGGAGTTTTAACAAACTCCTCTAAAAGGCTTTCCTTAAAAAGATAGTTATAATATTTAGCTCTACTTCTTCTCTCCTCATTCCACATATCTAAATATTTCATCTTAACTAAAAGAACAGCCGCCTGAATTTCATCTAAACGACTATTTATACCTACAATCTCATGATAGTAACGACTTGAACTACCATGTACTCTCAGCATTTTAATTAACTCAGCTAAAGAATCACTATTAGTCAGAACAGCTCCACCATCTCCGTATCCACCCAAATTTTTAGACGGAAAGAAAGAAAGACAGTTAATTAGACCAAAGCTACCAACCTTTCTACCAGCAAATTTAGCACCTATCGCCTGAGCCAAATCTTCTATAATTGGAATTCCCGTTCTGTGTGATATGTCCATGATCTTATCTATCTCAGCAGCCTGCCCAAAAATATGAACAGGAACTATAGCCTTAGTATTCGAAGTAACCCTTTCTAAAAGAGAATCAATGTCAACATTAAATGTGTCCTCTCTAATATCAGCGAAACATACTTTTATTCCCAAGCGAGCAGCCGAACCCGCAGTAGCAAAAAAGGTAAAGGGGGTTGTTATAATCTCATCCCCACTCTTTAGCCCAAGAGCCATATAAGCTAATAGAAGAGCATCACTTCCAGAAGCTACTCCTATAGCATGCTTAACCCCAATGTATTTGGATAACTCACTTTCGAACTCTAAAACCTTTTCTCCTAAGATGAACTGTTGACTATCCAAAACAGAGGTCACCGCTGATATTATCTCATTTTTAATGCGTTCATACTGAGCCTTAAGGTCAACTAGAGGTATTTTCAAAACTACTCCTCCTCTCTACAACATTCTCTTAAGACGCGGATTAAATGCTCTTCCCGGTATTCTTCCTCTTTTCGCAAGAGGTTTACCCATTACTTCTTTAAGATCCATTGTCATATCTATATAAACTCCATGGACTATATAACTTCCAACACCAAAACCAGCTACAGGTGTCTCTCGTAAGGAAGCTATCCTTTCAGGTGTTAAGCCACCGGAAACAAATATTTTAACTTGGTTAAACCCTGCTTGGTCTAATCTTGCCCTAACCTCCCTAACAAGATCTGGAGTTACCCCCCCTCTTTCATCCGGAGTATCTAGTCTTATTCCCGTAAGCTTTTCCCTCAAAACTTGAGCCACTCTTATTGCTTCTTCAGCTTCATCTTTAAAGGTATCTACGAGAACGATCCTTGGCTCATCTTCAGGCATAATTTCGTCATAACTTTTAGCAAAAACGACTGTATCACCCGCTATTAAAATACCCGCATGAGGAATTGTCCCTTTAGGCTCCCTTCCTAAAAGCTTGGCTCCAAGAATACAACTTGCAGCATCAGCACCACCTATAAGCGCAGCTCTCTCCATTACTGGGGCCACTGCTGGATGAACATGTCTTGCTCCAAAACAGAGCACCAATTTATCACCTGCTGCTTTTTTACACTCGCGAGCAGCAGAAGCCCAACCCGAAGCACTAGCAAGCATACCCAATATAGCTGTTTCCAAAGGCCCAAACTCACAATACGGTCCTTCTATTTGCATAACTACTTCTTTTTTTTCAAATTCCTCCCCTTCTTCTAGAGACCAAACTTTGATACCTTTCTTATCCTCCAAAAGCTTTAAAACTTCTTTCACTCCCACCAAAACTCCTGAACGCCTGGGGAATATATCCGCAACAACATTAACCGATTCGAGCCCAAGATGTTTCAATATTTCCAATGTTTTAATAAAGTAGATATCCGTAGTTAATCCTTCTTTAATCTCTTCATGAGTTGCAGAATGTAAGCGCTCCAAATTTATTTTCAATTCCCTAACTTCCTTAAGGCTACTTATCATGACAATCCCCCACTTTTACCTATAGAAAACCATTAAAAAAGAGGTAACCATAAAAATTATTCCTAAAATAGCGGTTAACTTCGTGAGAAAAGGAAGCTTCTTCCTCTGACCCCCGCTCATATCAGCCAAAGTTCCTCCTCCAAAGATACCAGAAAACCTAGAACTTTTTCTGCCCTGAAACATGATCACAGAAATCAATACTACTGCTATTAAAAGATGAGCTACAATAATTAGCAATTTCATGATTTTCCCTCCTTAAAAGAGAAATTTAATTAAATCTATAAAAGCAGACAATCCCCACAAACATCCAACTATTGCTATAGCTATAGCCAAAACCCGCCATACTATGGAAGTACCCTTTATAACAGAAGATCCTCTTTCTTCGCTCTCTTCTTTAAGAACATCAGCTTTATCCCAAAATATAAAAGCTAGTACAGTAGCAACTAATATTATGCCTCCTCCTACCAGTAAAGCTAGAAACACTCTTCCCACATACATCCCCAAATCCCAAAATAGGAGCTTCATAACTATCCCTCCCTGAGCAACTTTATAGAAGTATCTATTGCCTCCTCATATTTTAATGCCATATTCTTCACTCCAGTAAAAAGAAAGACATAAGCTTCATATTCTCTAACTAAAGAATTTTCGGGAGGCATTGTTCTACTTTTTTCAATCTCCCTATTAAAGGAAAGAAAATAAGGCAAAAACACATCCCCTAACCATGGATGTTCTTTCCACAAAAGCTTTAGTTCTCCCTCTGTATTTCTTACACCTTCAACTATTTTATCACAACATCTTTCTAGGAGAGATAGTTTTTCTTCACAAAAAGACTTTATTTTCCTTACTTTTCCTTTGAGGGAATTAATCTCCTCCAAAATAACACTCTTAATCCTTTCATTCCTTCTAAACGGTGTCCACCTTTTTCTAATAACTGATAAACTATCAAAGGTGTCTCTTAAAACCCTATTAGCAATGTCCACAAAGTTTACAATTTTTACCTCTTCTTTCAAGATTCCACCTTCTGTAGAGTTTACAAACAAACCTTTTGTCTTTCTAAAAAACTGGCCTAGCCAATCTCTATAAGCAACCATGTTCCTTGCTGTCCAAACCTCTCTACCCCAGAGATCTCTATCTTTGATCAAACCCTCACCTTCCGGATCCACTAAATTATTAGTAGTTTCATCAATCCATGTATAAGAAGCATATCTTCTAAAACCAGTATAAGCTAAATCCTGCCCAATCAATATTAAAGGATCACAACCAAATTCATAAGCAAGGCTTATAGCTACTGTAGACACAGAGCCCCAAACAGTAAGTCTTCCCACTTCTCCTAAAAGACCCTTAATCCATCTCATTATTTCTGAACCGAAGTCACATATAAAAATACCTCCTTTCCAAAAATCAAATATGAGGGAAGAAACTCGAAGATCAGCAACTAAGAATATATTTTTTGTTTCCTCAGGATCAATAATTCTGAAATGATCAAAATTAGCTTCCTGAGGGTCACCAGCAACAACTATGTGTGGCCTGATATTCCTAACTATAAGAGGCCTTAATGCTGTGTCTACAGCTATTAATAAGGCCTTATCCCGAACCTCCTTTAAGTAATCAATATTCTTATCTAGGGAAGGACCAGCACAAACTATTACAGCTGGTTTCCCACTAAACGCTCTAAAAAGATTCTTTACAGGAGAACTTAAAAGTAGGTACTTAAGATTCAGCAAAGTGTTTTTCTGATCTCTAAAGCTAAACTGTAAGGCAGTTATCAAGTTCACAAGGGATATCCTAATAGATTCTGAAAGCTCCCTTTCTAACTCTGAAAAATAGTTAAAAAGCAACCTATAGTACACAGGATGCTTTAAAAACTCTATTGCTTTTAACTCAGAGGGATTTAAACTCTTCATTATGGCTTCAACAGCAACTGAAGGGGAAAAGCCCACTATTAAATTCAGATTAGGAAAAGATAAAATTTCACTCCAGTCAATAACTTCCAAAACTTTTCTAAAGAGAGATATATCAGGTTCAACAGCATAAACCTTAACATTCTCAGGAACTTTCTTAAGAATTGGTATTAACTGATAACCACATCCTAATCCTAAAACCACTACATGAGAAACACCAACCCAATTGATCTTAGAAGCTACCTCTTCTACTTCAGCCAATGGATCGTAAGCACTATGAAGAAGATACCTTTTACCATCCTTTCCTAAAACTTGAGCAACAAGTTTTCCTGTCTTTGATAGAATAAAAGAAACATATGGTGCCTCAGGCACTTTTTTTAATCTACTATAAAGCTCTCTGTCCTTATGCTTAAGAAGCTGAAGGTTCTTCGAAAAAAAATCCATCCTAACTCTCAATTAAAATTAAACCATAAAGTTTAAAAATATGGCTCCCATAAAAGGGACCCCTAGTTTTGTATCTAATAACGCTATAAGTCTTTCAATTTCTTTTATCCTTCTTTCTAAGTTTCTTATCTTAAACTCTTTTTGATCTAAATCGAGGGATGTATCCCTCCTTATCGCCTTTTTTCTTTGTTCTAAAAGCTCTTTTTTTCTCTCCAAACTAAATTTCATTCTCTCTCTATTCACATCTGGATCCTCAATCCTTTCTAGAACTATTCTGCCCCCGCTTTTTTTATAAATAACTCTAACCTCAGACTTACCAGCTCTCGCAGCCAAAAATGACCCCTCAAAAGCAAGGTCAAGAGAAACGTTTTTGTATATCACAACCCCTTCTCTCTGAGCTGCTTCTGCCTCAAATCGACGAATATTAGCAACTTCATGAGAAGAAACACGCAAAATACTCTCACTCGCTCTAGCAGGAATTGCTAATCCCATTTCTCCTGGGTCAAGTCTGTAATAAAGTATGGGATTCTCTATAAAAGAGTCTATTCTCAGCATTCTTTCACTCCTCTAACATAAGCTCCTGTTCCAAATTTAAATCGTACTTACTTTCATCCAAAACCTCAGCTATAAAATATCTATGTGCTGATTCCTCAGCCAGGTTTAGCCTAATAACCTTTTCAAGAGGCTTCCCATATTTATCGAAAATTATGTTTACCTTAGGTCTAAAGGGGTTATGCGTTGAAGCCGCAATCCTACCTATTTCACCTGTGTTAAGCCTGACCAAACTTCCCAAAGGATATATAACCATCACCCTCATCAGCGCTTCTACCACCTTTGGATCAAAAGCCTCTTTAGTATTAGAGAGTATGTACTTCATGGCCTCAAAAGGAGAAAGCCTTCTATCGCTAGAGAGAGGAGAAGTTAGTCTTTCAAAGAGCTCAGCTACAGCAACTATCATAGCCTCTCTTGATATTTCTTCTCCCTTAAGACCATAAGGAAAGCCACTACCATCTTTCTTCTCATGATGTTGTAATATTATGTTGCCAATTACGGGATGAAATCCTGGTACAAGGCTTTTAACTACTTTAAAACCAATATCAGGATGTTTAATATCAGCTTCATTGAATTTCCCATCAGTTTCGTAGTATAATTTAACGAGACCTATATCATGAAGCAGAGCACCTACCCCTATAAGTTCAAGTTCCTCTTTGGTATAACCTAGATAGCTCGCTATTGCTAAGGAAATCGTCATAGAGTTAACAGCGTGGGGAAATAGATGCTCATCTTTCCCTTTAAGGTATGTCGAAATTATTAACAATACATCCCTATTTATGGAAAGATTTTCCACCGCATCTATGACAAGTCTCCCAATTTCCTCCCTTTTGACTTCAACATTACGGGAGAAACGTTCCCAAATATTTTTAGAATATTCAACAGCATTACGATGAGCTTCCCTAAAAACTCTAACTAATATCCTTTCCTGTTCTAATTCTCTCTCAACTTCATCATATCCTTCAACAAAGACTTCCACTACTTTCCATTCACAAAGCTTATCTATATCTTCAGCGCTTAGTACCTTACCTGCCTCTAACAGTATCTCTCCACTACTCAAATAAACTGGCCAGGCGAGTTTATCACCAGGCTTAAGCTCATCTACATATACCCTCTTCATTTCTTCCCTTCCTTCCCCCCATATAAATCCTCAATAAGCTTAACTTTTATATTTTCTTCTCGAAGTTTCTCTATAGATTCTTTTATTACATCCTCCTTTTCTTCTTTCTTTTTTAGCTCCTCAAGAACAATCAACTTCTTTAGACAATCCCAACATAGAGCTTTACCCATCTTTTGAGTAGTGTATTCCCTTTCAAGCTCACTTATAACTTTTTTAAGACACTCTTGACAAAAGAATATCCCCTCTTTCAAAGCCAACCCTCCTAAAATTAACTTGCGATACTCACTACTTTCTTAGCCAAAGCCAAAGTGGCATCAATCATTAAAACTTCTTTATGACAAGTTCTATCAAAAAGAACAGGTAGTTCAGTGCAACCTAGAATTATAGCTTTAACTCCAAGAGCTTGAAGTTCTCCCAGTGGTGCTTTTATCCACTCCCTTGCTTCTGCAATTCTACCAGCTTTAACTCCTTCGTATATACACTTCATTACAAGCTTTTGCCTCTCATCAGAGGGAACAACAGGCGTGAAACCTTCTTTCTTTAAACTTTCATGGTATATTCCAGCTCTAATAGTCCCATCTGTGGCAAGAATTCCAACCCTAGCTGGTGGAGACACCCTTTCCTTAAGCTCTTCCAAAGCAGCATCAATTATACTTATAAAAGGAAGACCTGTTTCCTTTTCCAGCCGCTTCAGAAAATAGTGAGCTGTATTGCAAGGCATGATAATAAAGTCAACCCCGGCTCTTTTCAAATTAAGCGCTGTTTCTAGCAAGGCGGGGAAGGGGTCTTCTCCCTTCCCCAAAATATATGCAGTTCTATCAGGAATCTTAGGATTAGAGTCTATTATAACACGTATATGATCCTGATCTTTCAGAGCGGGTGTCAACCTTATTATTTTTAGAAATAGATCTGCCGTTGCTTCCGGACCCATTCCTCCAAGTATTCCTACAATCTTACTCCTATTTCCACCTTGATTCATCAAGCTCCCTCTCAGATTTACTCACAATAACCGTTCCTACAAGATCTCCTGTAACATTGACCATTGTCCTACCCATATCAAGTATTGCATCTATACCAAGTATCATAGCATAAGCCATAGCCGCAGGACTACCTTCTGTAAGTTTTATTCCTATAGAATCTAAAACCATTAAAAGCATTATAGCACCAGCTCCAGGAACTCCTGCAGTTCCTATAGAAGCTAAGACAGCAGTTAATACCACCACAAGCTGCTGTGAAAAACCAAGGGGCATCCCTATAGCATTTGCGACAAATAAAGCACATACTCCTTGATAAAGAGCAGTTCCATCCATGTTAATTGTAGCACCTAAAGGAAGAGTAAAAGAGTAAATCCCTAAAGGAAGCCCCATCTCCTCGTGAGCAACTCTCATTGTTACAGGAAGAGTTCCGCTGCTACTCCTGGTAACAAAAGCTGTAAGCATAGCATCTTTAGCCTTAACCAAAAACTTTAAGAAGCTTACCCCGAAAGACTTCAAAAACCCTCCGTATATTAATAATATGTGAATCAGAAGCCCTAAGTAAACTGTGATGATAACTGTAAGAAGAGGTCCAGCAGCTTTAGCTCCCTGCCTTCCAAACACAATACCAACGAGAACAAAAACCCCAATAGGAGCATATTGAAGAATTCCACCTACTATTTTATATATAGCATTAGCGAGAGCATCAAAAATTTTGATAGTTAGTTCAGCAGAGCTTCTTATCCCCTCTTGTTTGCTTTCTTTAAGCACTGAAAGCGCTATACCTAGAACAATACCGAAAAATATGGTTGGTAAAACTTGACCTTTAGCAAGAGCTTCAAATGGATTGGTTGGAATAATACCAAGAAGAACTTCTACTAAAGGAGGTGGTTGTAAGGTAACACCTTTACCTGTCACACCAGCAAGATTAAGTCCTAACCCCGGTCTAAATATAGCAGAAACAACTAAACCAATTGCAACCGCAACAGCCGATGTGAAAAGATAATAAAGCATTATTTTAACTCCAACCTTACCTAATCGCGCAGGCTCAATGCTTGCAGCACCAACAATTAGAGAAAATAAAATAACAGGCATAACTATCATTCTTAAAAGGTTCATAAATATATCTCCTAAGGGCTTTAAAACCTCAATCTTAGGTCCTATTATAAGGCCAAATATTACACCAAGGATTAAACCAATCAGTATTTTGGTGAGTACACTAATCTCCAGGTAACGCCTCCACATAGCGTATCACCTCCTATATTAAAGGACACCTTAAATAAAATTATAATCCTTTTAAGAAAATAAAACAAGATAAATTAAAAGGACCCCATCAGTTGATGGGATCCTTTTAAATCACCTAAGGTAACTTAAAATTACATCACCAACTTTAAACTTTTCTTTGTTTAAAGCAGTTCTATAAGAAGAAATGGCTATAATTTTGTCAGTTTCATTTAACTTTATATCGGTATAATTATAAAGAAGATCAATTTCTATCACTCCTGCTTCGAATAAAGAACGATTTTCATACGTTTCTACCTTTTTATTCTTATTTAAATCCTGAAATATATAAAGGGAGCTATAAACAGGATCTTTCATCGTTATCTTATTATCTTTATCAATATCAAAAGCTTTCAGCATTTCAAAGCCATTTTTAAAGCCAAAATTATCTCCTACGAGTTCCCAACCATTATCTAGAAACTTATTCATATTAAGATCTAAGAATAAAAAAGCATCATCTCCCTCAACAAAGCTAACCTTCTCTTTAAAGCCGTCTCCATCTATATCAAAATATACAGGGTTCTCAAGACCACTTAATCTTATCCCATCTCCATGTATATCCAGAACTATAGGATCCATCCTCTTAGGTTTGGCCAGATTACTATTAAACCCAACTGCAATTTCCAATACTAATCTTGTAGAAATAACATTCCCTTCCTCGTCCCCTAGCTCCTCTGCCACAACTATCCTAAGATCAATCTCAAAGAAAAGATCTACCCCTTCACGATTTCGCCGCATTGACATTTGCTTCTCCAATTTCAAAGAACTCTCAACTACATTAAGAAAATGCTCAACCACATCAGGATCAATTTGCCTAAGAAAGGAAACAACTATAAGGAAATTTTTCCCTAAAGTCGCATCCTTACCTTTCAAAGCTTCATAAATAACACTTATTCTGTCCTTTTGAGAAAATCCTTCAAATGATAAACTTACCTCATACCTTGAAAAACTCCTTAAAGTCAAATAGTTAACAGCATCCATGCCGTTTTCCCCCTCCTTGGGAAGAATCTATAAGTTACTTATCTATCGGCAAAGGAGAAAAGAAAGTTAAACCCCTTCTCTTATCTCCCTATTTATCTCAGAAATTATAACATCAGATATATTTTCTACAAGATAATACCTACTTTCCTTCGTCCTCCTCCATCTAAGTTCTACCTTACCTTCTTTAAGAGCTTCCCCTACTGTAACTCTTAAAGGGAAGCCTATCAAATCGGCATCCTTAAATTTGACACCGGGTCGCTCATTTCTATCATCAAGGACCACTTCAACCCCTTTACTTTGAAGCTCTTCATATATCTTTGTCGCTACTTTCATCTGCTCTATATTACTATATTCCACAGGAACTATTACAACATGATAGGGAGCTATAGACATAGGCCATATTATTCCATCTTCATCATGATTCTGCTCAATAGCTGCAGCCATAGTCCTTCCAACTCCTATTCCATAGCAACCCATATAATAATATTTCTCCTTACCATCACTATCAACAAACTTTGCATTCATAACTTCACTATACTTGTGTCCCAACTTAAATATATGTCCAACTTCTATACCTCTCGTAACCTTAAGCTCAGCACCACATTTAACACACTTATCACCAGACTTAGACAACCTTATATCTACTACTTCCCCCAACTCGAAATCCCTTCCAGGATTAGCATTTATGAAATGATAGTTTTCCTCTCCCGCACCTATAACAGCATTTCTAAGCCTATGAACAGTAATATCAGATATAATCCTAACCCCTTTAAGATTTACTGGACCAACAAAACCAACCCTACACCCTGAAATCTTGCTTATCTCCTCTTCCTTTGCAAGATTGAGATATAAGCATCCCAAATAATTCTTAAGCTTAGTTTCATTAACATCATAATCTCCCCTAATCAAAACAGCTACCATTTCCCACTTATCTTTAGTATAAATAGCCTCATAAAAAAGGGTTTTAATGGTCCTCTTTTTCTCTATCCCCAGAAAGCTGGCCACCTCTTCTATCGTCTTAGCATCAGGTGTATACACCTTTTCTAATCCTCTTTCCTCTTCATTCGAAGAAAAATCAATATCAGGGACAACGCTCGTAGCTTGATTAGTATTAGCCGCGTAGTCACAATCATCGCAGTAAATTATCTCCTCTTCACCTGTTTTAGCTAAAACCATAAACTCGTGAGAGCTGGTTCCCCCGATAGCACCAGGATCAGCCTCAACCACTTTAAAAGCTAAACCACACCTTTTGAAAACCCTACAGTAGGCATCATACATAGCTTCGTAAGACTTTTTCATCCCCTCTTCATCTCTATCAAAACTATAAAGATCCTTCATTAAAAACTCTCTAGCCCGCATAACACCAAAACGAGGTCTTATCTCATCCCTGAATTTGGTTTGAATCTGATAAAGAAGCAATGGAAGTTCTCTATAAGACCTAACATTCTCACTAACTAATGTAGTTATAACCTCTTCATGTGTAGGACCTAAACAAAACTGCCTACCATTTCTATCCGTCAATCTCATTAACTCAGGGCCATACACATCCCACCTTCCGCTTTGTTTCCAAAGCTCAGCAGGCTGCAAAGCAGGCATGAAAACTTCCTGCCCACCTTTAGCATCCATTTCCTCTCTTATTATCTGCTCGATCTTTCTAATTACCCTATAACCTAAAGGAAGAAAATTATAAACGCCAGCTGCTACCTTTCTTATCAGACCAGCCCTTAGCATTAGCTTATGACTTATAGTTTCGGCCTCCGCAGGATCCTCTCTTAGAGTTGGAGCAAAAAGCCTACTCATCCTCATGATCCTCTACCTCCTTCATTAACTCAAGAAATCTATCTACTAAATGTGATTCATCCACCGTTTCAATAATCTTTCCTTTCCTAAATATAACCCCCTTTCCTCTACCACCAGCTATCCCTATATCCGCATCTTTTGCCTCACCAGGACCATTCACAACACAACCCATTATCGCTACTTTTAAGCTCCTTTTTGAGGACTTAATCCCACTTTTAACTTCCTCAACTATTCTTTCAAGATCTATTTCACATCTACCACATCGGGGGCAAGAAACTATCTCTATCCCTCGCTTTCTCAAACCCAAAGCTTTTAATATCTCATATGCAACTTCGACCTCTTTAAGGCCATCACCGGTAAGTGAAACTCTTATAGTATCTCCTATTCCCTCTGCAAGGAGAATCCCAAGTCCTACAGCAGATTTTATAGCTCCTTCAAACACTGGACCAGCTTCAGTTATTCCAAGATGAAGGGGATAATCAATAAGCTTAGATACTAATCTATAAGCTCTAACAGTTGTCATAACATTAGAAGCTTTAAGGGAAACCTTTATATCTTTAAAACCTTCCTCTTCCAAAAAGGCAATCGTTTCTAAAGCTACATTAACCATAGCTAAAGCATCATCTTCATAAAGCTTTCTTTTATCCTCAGGAAGACTCCCTAAATTAACCCCTACCCTAATAACTTTGCCTTCCTCTCTTGCAACCCTAGCAAGTTCCTTTAAATATTTGGTATCTCTCATATTCCCAGGATTTATCCTAACACCATCAGCTCCACTAAGAAGAGCCTTGATAGCAAGAGCAGGAACATAATGAACATCAGCAACTAATGGAGCCTTTATTTCCTTTTTGAGCCTAAGCAGGTTAGGAAGCTGATCATCCGAAACCAAGGCTACTCTTATTACCTCACATCCTCCCTCCAATAGGCGAAGGGATTCAAAAACACAGCTTTTTAAGTCATCTAGTGAACTTCTTAACATAGATTGAACAACTATAGGGTTTCCTCCCCCTATGGGAAGGCCACCAAGATAAACTGTTTTTTTACTTCCCAAAATGATCACCTCAAACTCACCACATCACGATAGGTCACAAAAAGCATCAAAGCTATAAGTATTATAAAACCTATATAATGAATGATCCCCTCATATTTAGGATCTAAACGCTTGTGAAAGAAAATCTCAAAAGCTATGAAGAGAAGTCTTCCTCCATCAAGAGCAGGTAAAGGAAATAGATTTATAAAAGCAAGGTTAACGCTTATTATACCAATAAACGATAAAAAGTTAAACCAACCGCTCTTTGCCGCCTGTCCAGCAAGCTGTGCTACAGCCACTGGTCCCCTTATATCGACCCTTTCCTTTCTTAAAACCATCCTACCTATAGCGTTTAACATAAAATAGCTAACACTCAAAGTGTATTTGGTCGAGTAAAGCATAGAACCTAAAAAGTTATATTTCTCTATCCATGGAGCCACACCTATTAATCCAACCCTTAGGTTAGGATTATACTCTGGAGTGACTTCGATAAAAAGCTTTCTTTCCTTTCTCAAAACCTCAAGTCTTAGCTTTTCACCAGGTTTGCTATGAATTATCGTAGCCAGTTCTTTCCATTTCGAAACTTTAATATTATTTACAGCAATTATCTCATCACCAGGCTTTAAGCCAGCTTTTTCCGCAGGACTGCTAGATAGAACCTCACCTACTTTACAAACGTTAAGGTTAGGATAGCCGTTAAATAGAAAAACCAAGTAAAACATTAGCAAAGCTAAGAGAAAATTCATCAAGGGACCAGCACCTATTATCTTAAACCTTGACCAAGGAGAGCTTTCTAAGAAACTACCCTCTCCGCTTTCTTCAGGAGTTTCACCAAAAAGCCTAACAAAGCCACCTAAAGGAAGTAATCTTATAGAATAAAGCAAGTCTCCCTTCCTCTTAGAAAAAATAATTGGACCAAACCCTATTGCAAACTCCTTAACTTTAACCTTCTCAACTTTAGCAACCCAGAAATGCCCAAGCTCATGAAAAACAACTACAATTCCTATAACGACCAAAAAAGCTAACACAGTTAACAATTCCTTGAAACCTCCTCCGCAAATTTTCGAGCCTCTCTATCCCAAAAAAATATATCCTCTGGAGAGTCGAGATCCTCCCTAGGGAAGTAAAAGAGAACTTTTCTTATAAATTTAGGAATATCGCTGAATTTTAGCCTATAAGATAAAAAAAGCGAAACCGCAACTTCATCAGCAGCATTCAAAATCACAGGGAGATTCCCCCCAACCCGGGCAGCATAATAAGCATAACTCAAACAAGGATACTCTTCAAAATCGGGCTCCTCAAAGCTCAGATTTACCTTACCATTAAATTCAATCTTAGGCAGGGCAGGATTTTCTAAAATCAACGGATGTAAAAGAGCTTCTTGAACAACTATGCGCATATCAGGATAAAAAAGTAAAGCTTTCACTGAACCATCCAAGAATTCAACCATACCATGAACGTATCCTTCTCTATGAATCAAAACTTTTATACTATCTAAAGACAAACCAAAAAGATGATAAGCTTCTATAACTTCAAACCCTTTATTCATCAACGTTGCAGAGTCAACTGTAATCTTTTTCCCCATATTCCACACAGGGTGTTCCAAAACCTCTAAAGGAGAAGCCCTTCTTCTTTCCTCATGTGAGCGATCTCTTAATGCTCCACCAGATGCTGTAAGGAAAATTCTTTTAACTTCCCCTCTTAAATCTAAACAAGATAATATAGCCCAATGCTCACTATCTAATGGAATTAACTGTTCTTTAGACTTTAATTCGGTTATTATAAAACCACCTCCCACAACTAGAGCTTCTTTTGTAGAAAAAAAAACTCTCTTGCCTAACTTAACAGCCTCATAAATCGGCTTAAAACCATGAATACCAGATACGCAAACCACAATTGCATCAATATCATCATAATATTTCCATATGTCTAAAAGAGCACTATCTCCCGAATAAACATTTACACCTAATCGCTTTTCAAGATCTTCTGCCGCTGGCTCAAAAAACATCCCAACCCTTTTAGGCCTAAATTCCATAAAAAGCTTTTGCATCAAGTCCACATTTGAACCCCCAACTAAAACAACAGGAATTAAAAAATTAGGAAAAAGCCTAACAATATCCATAACAGCCTTACCAACACTTCCCGTAGCACCAAGAACAGCAACCCTCATTTGTATATCGCTACAACAAAAGCATCTATCCCTCTCTTCATAAAAAACTTTCTCCATTTGTCTCCCTCATCCTCTCTTTTGAACCTACCCACTAGCACTTTATATAGTTCCCCTTCTTTTCTTATGAATAACGGAACATCTATTCTCCACCACATCAAACCTCTAACTTTGCCCTTCCAAACCCTAGCGTTATTTAACTCCCTAAATGCCCCTACCTGAACCGAGTAGTAGTCAGGGTCAGGAATGGTTTCCATCCCTGGAGGTGGTCGATGAAGCTCTAGCTTGACTCTGGCTATTCCACTTTTAATAATACCGATCTTTTTAGCAGCTGCATATGATAAATCTATTATTCTACCTTCCTTAAAGGGACCTCTATCATTTACTTTAACAACAACTCTTTTCCCATTAGATAAGTTGGTGACAAGTACCTCCGTCCCAAATGGAAGGGTCCTGTGAGCTGCAGTATGATCATACATATTGTAAACCTCACCACTTGCCGTCCTTCTTCCATGCCACTCAGAACCATACCAGGAAGCCAAACCATACTGAATGAAGCTCTTAGAGTAAACAACATCTGTAAGAAGAAAAAGAAGAAATAACTTAAAACAAAGAAGCTTTTTCAACTAATCTATCACTCCTGTCCAGAAGAGGAAATAATATATCATAGGAGCATTAAAGAGGAAACTATCAAATCTATCTAGCACACCACCATGTCCAGGAATTAAGCCACTGATATCCTTCAAAGCCACTTCCCTCTTAAAAAGAGACTCTCCGAGATCACCAAGTTGTCCCCAAACACCCATAACAAAACCAAAAAGAAGAGTCCATAAAGGAGGAAGGGTAAAAAGCCATCCCATAATGCTTGAAAACAACACAGCTCCTAAAACCCCACCCCAAAAACCCTCAACAGTTTTATTAGGACTTATGCTAGGTGCTAATTTTCTTCTACCCATTGTTTTACCAACGATGTAAGCCATCGTATCAGTAGACCAAGTAACAAGAAGAAGTACTATCGTCCAAAATCTTCCCTCCTCAAGGTTTCTCAAAAGTATTACATAGCTTATTAGCCAAGCAACGTAAAAGAAACCTAGCAATGTAGCACCGACTGATATCAGAGGCGAACCTTTCTCTCTTTTTAGAACCTGAGCAACAATAAGGAATAAAAAAAGGAAAGTCGGAACAATAACTTTTTGCTCATTATCAAAAAACGCACATGTAAGAAGAATTATAGTAGCAATTATACCCGCTCCACGAGAAGCTTTAACACCTTTATAAGCAACTATATCATAAAATTCCATAAGTCCTAAAATTCCAACACTCATAACAAACCCTAAAAATGGGTATCCTCCCCACCAACAAGTAAAAAGTATTACAGGAGCTCCAATAAGAGCAGATAAAACCCTTTTCCCCAGTTCTCTCATACTATCCCTCCAAACCTCCGCTCACGCCTATTATAATCCGCAATAGCAGCATCTAAATCATCTTCTCCAAAGTCTGGCCAAAGAGTTTCAGTAAAGTAAAGTTCAGTATAAGCTATCTGCCAAAGCAGGAAGTTGCTTATTCTTTTCTCTCCACTTGTTCTTATAAGCAAATCTGGTTCTGGAACATCAGGTACATATAAGTAAGGCCTTAAGTCTTCTTCACTCACCAATGAAGGGCTCTTGCTTAATATCATAGAATTAATTGCATCTATTATTTCTCTTCTACCACCATAATTAAGATATATTATAAGATGAAGTTCCTTATTGGATTCAGTAATCTCCATAGCTCTCTTAATAAGCTCAACTATATCAGATGAAAGCTCCCACCATCTACCACCAAATCTAATCTTAACACCAGCCCATTTCAGTTTCTCGATCTTAGTCAAAAAATAAATTTTTAATATACTCATTAAACTATCGATCTCTAACCTTGGCCTTTTCCAATTTTCTGTGGAAAACGCAAAAAGCGAAAGATACTTTATTCCCCTTTTTAATGAAGCATAAACTACTCTTTCAACAGCTTTAGCTCCCTCTTTATGTCCAGCAATCCTTGGCAAACCCCTAAATTTAGCCCATCTTCCATTTCCATCCATTATTATGGCAATATGCGCAGGAATTATAGTAGCCAAACCCAAACCTCCCTACTCCGAGGACCATCAAACTCAGCAAAAAATACTGATTGCCATTTTCCCAAAGAGATTTTGCCATTTTCGACAGGTAGCAGTAAACTAACACCTACAATCGAGGACCTTATATGAGCATGGCTATTCCCCTCAAGATGACTATAACTCAAACCAGAGGGAATCAATCTTCTTAAAGTATCACCTATATCCTTTAGAACAGAAGGGTCATAACCTTCATTAACAAACACTGCTCCTGTTGTATGAGGAACAAATAGAAAGCAAAAACCGTCCCTAGCTCCAAATTCTTTAACAACCTGATTTACCTTATCAGTTATATCGATGAATTCCTCTTTAGAAGAAGTTCTTAAGTTTATCACCCTTTTAGCTCCTGCCAAGTTCTTTTAACCTCCTTTATATCCTCCCAAGTTAACCATCTTGGGCTTCCTTTCTCTTTCGAAAGGTTCCTTAAAAGAAAACTCGGATGAAACATGGGAAATACCTTTATTCCACCTACCCACTCAAACCATCTACCCCTGAGGTTTGTTATAGATTCTTTAGTTTTTAAAATAGCCTGTGTAGGAACACTACCCAAGGTAACTATTATCTTGGGTCTTATAATAGCAATCTGAGCCTCAAGATAAGGCCAACACATTCCCACCTCCTCAGGCGTGGGATTTCTATTACCCGGAGGTCTACATTTAACAACATTAGTTATATAAACTTCATCCCTCGATATACCAGCAGAACTTAGTATTTTTGTTAGGAGCTGACCTGCTTTTCCAACAAATGGCCTTCCCTGTTGATCCTCTTCTGCGCCAGGAGCTTCACCTATAAACATGAGTTTAGTATTTATTTGACCTTCCCCAAAAACAACTTGGGTCCTCAGCCCTGAAAGAGGACATTTTTTACACTTAAGGCAATGATCTTTAACTTCCTCCATAAGCTGTAACCTTTCTTCTAAACTCAATACCAATTTTTATCCCCACCACCTCTATATTTACCTCATTAATTACCATCCCAGTGATCTCTTCTACCCTGTTCTTAAGGTAAAACTGTAAACCCTTTAGCAAAACCTTTATAGAAACACCATATACAACTTCCACTCTCAAATCAACCTCTATACTTCCTTCCTCAGGAAACCTTAAACTAACGTTTTTTAGTAGAACATAAGGAGAGTGCTCTTTTATTAAAAATCCGATCAGACTTTTAAGAGCATCCTCTGTTATGGATAACCTTCCATATAAACTAAAAGGAGGTCTTACAATTACCTTCTCTCCTACTTCCTCTCTTTTCCCAGAAAAAAACAATCTTATCCTACCAACAAGCTGCCCTCTAAAACCTCTTTCTACTTCTACCAAAGGAACAGGTATGACATGCTTACCACTTCTTTCTCTCTCTTGCCTAGCTTGGCTTATTTCTCCAGGGGAGGCCACATCATATATATAAATTATGCTATTTGGATCAGGAAGATTTAAATTCCTACATATCTTCTGGGCCATCTCTTCCGAAGTAGCTATTATGAGGATTTTTTCCGGGGATTCCTCCTTAATTTTACTAACAACAGCTTCCCTATGATCTTCAAATTGAAAAAGCGCTCTTCTTATAGCTCTAACTTTACTTAACTCACTTTTAGCGGAAACACCAGCAATAATTCTACCATCTTTTATTAATAAACCATCATCAATAATATACCTAATATTGTAACTTAAAGCCAGAGGCAAGGCACGCTGACTTTTTCCAGTACCACTAGGACCTATAAAAGCATAAACCTCCAAGCTAAATCCTCTCCTTCAATCCTCCTCCCTCTCAATTTTTGCCCCTAACAATTTCAGATTTTCAACAAATTTCTCGTAACCCCTATCTACATGTTCAGCCTTAGACACTATTGTAACACCCTTAGCTGAAAGCCCAGCCAAAACTAAAGCAGCACCAGCCCTGAGATCCGTTGCAACAACTTGAGCACCGCTCAAGGATTCTACTCCCTCCATAATAGCGTTTCCACCTTCTACTCTTATGTTTGCTCCCATTCTTCTCAATTCTGGAACATGCATAAACCTATTCTCAAAGATAGTTTCCGTAATAAGACTCGTACCTTCTGCTATAGAAAGCAAAGACATCATTTGTGCCTGAAGATCGGTTGGGAAACCAGGATAAGGAAGCGTAGTTATCCTAACCCCTCTAGGCCTTTTAACAAAAGACGCTTCAACCCAATTTTCACCTTGCTTTATATCTATTCCCGATTCCAGCAACTTAGAAAGCAATGCTTCCATATGACAAGGATTAATTTTTTCAACTCTGACTTTACCTCCGCTTATAACACCAGCTATTATGTATGTTCCTGCCACTATTCTATCTGGAATAACTGCAACCTCCGCCCCATGAAGACTTTCGGAACCATTAATCACTATTGTACTTTCTCCGTCTCTACCTATATCTAATCCCATCTTGCCAAGGAGGTCTATAAGATTACCTATCTCTGGTTCTCGAGCTGCATTCTCTATAACAGTAGTGCCTTTAGCAAGAGCAGCAGCCATAATAATGTTTTCAGTGGCTCCAACGCTTGGAAAATCAAGGTAAATCCTTGCCCCCCTTAACCTTCCTTTAGCCTGAGCTTCTATATAGCCATGCTTAATAGATATCTCAGCACCCATCAAAGAAAAACCCTTAAGATGAAGATCTATAGGCCTCGTTCCAATAGGGCAACCACCAGGCATGGGCAAAGTAACTCTACCCTTTTTAGAAAGTAAAGGTCCTAATATCAGAATAGAAGCTCTCATTTTCCTCATAAGTTCATAGGGAACGTCCTCTCTTATTTCTCCTGTATTAGATATAATAAGCGTATCCCCTTCCATTGATACAGAAAAACCAATAAAAGACAAAATTTCGGCCATTGTACTTACATCCTTAAGAGAGGGCACATTATTTAAGGAAAGTTTTTCCTTATCCTCTAACAAAATAGAAGCAGCCATAAGCGGAAGCGCTGCATTCTTAGCCCCCTGAACCTTTAAAACACCATTGAGTGGAACCCCGCCTTCTACAATTATTTTGCTCATATTACACCTCCTTCAAGAAAAATATGCCTCTAATATAGTAGCAATTCGCTCTGACGCCCTTCCATCACCATAAGGATTAGTAACCCTTTTCATTTTACCATAGGCCTCTTCATTTTCAAGAAGTAAAGAAACTTCTTCAATTATCTTATCCTTATCCCTTCCCACAAGCTTAACCACTCCTGCTTCAAGAGCTTCGGGACGCTCAGTTTTTTCCCTTATGACCAATACGGGAACACCTAAGGAAGGCGCTTCCTCTTGAATCCCTCCAGAATCGGTCAAAATCAAATAAGATTTCCTCATAAGATGAACAAAAGGAATATAGGGAAGGGGATCCACAAATAGAAATCGTTTTCCCCTAAGAACCGACAAGGCAACTTTTCTAACCTCGGGATTAAGATGTAAAGGGATAATTATAAGAAGATCCTTGAATAGATCGTGTATCACATTCAAAGCCGAACATATTCCTATCAAAGGCTCGCCCCAGCTTTCTCTTCTATGAAAAGTTACTAATACAATTCTTCCATCCCAAGAATCTATTATCTCAAGTTCCCCAGAAAATTCAAATCTTATCGAAGCAATTTTTAAAAGCGCATCAACCACCGTATTACCCGTTATAAAAACCTTGCTTTCGCTTATCCCCTCTCTTAAGAGATTTTGGGCTGCCCTTCTAGTTGGAGCAAAACACAAGTCTGAAAGCACATCAGCTACTATTCTATTAAACTCCTCTGGAAAAGGATTATAGATATCCCCTGTTCTCAAACCAGCTTCCACGTGTCCCAAAGGTATCCTTAAATAATAGGCTGCAAGACTACCAGCTAGTGTAGTAGTAGTATCACCATGAACAAGAACTACATCAGGGCGTTCTTTTTCAAGCACCTCAACTATACCAACCAATGCCTCTTTTGTCACATATGCCAAGGTTTGTCTTTCTTTCATCAAAGAAAGATCATAATCTGGTTTTATAGAGAATATATTAAGAACAGAATCCAACATCTCTCTATGTTGAGCAGTAACCAAAACCTTAACATCAAAAAGACCTCTTTTTTTTAAGACTTCATACACTGGAGCCATCTTTATTGCTTCCGGCCGCGTTCCAAAAACTAGAACAACTTTATTCATTCCTAAAAACACCACACTCCTATCAAAACAGACATTCCTTGAACTAAAAGTAGAACAATTAAAGCAGCTTTTCCTCCAAGCTTTCTTCTAAGAAAATGATGAATATGTTTCTCATCCCCTACCATTGCAGGTTGCCCTTTAATCCATCTTCTTAATACAGTCCAAGTTATATCAATCAATGGAAATAATACCAAGAAAAAAATCTTAGATATAGATGGAAGAGAAAAATCTTTTAGAAGATTCAATGAGAGACTTCCTATAAGAAACCCTAAAAGATAAGCCCCTGCATCTCCTAAAAATATCCTAGCTGGTGGATAATTTAAAACAAAAAACCCTATACTTGCCCCTATTATTAAAAGAGCAAATTTTTCACCTTCTATAGCTAAGCCTATAGAAGATAAAATCGCAACTCCTGAAGCAAGGCCATCTATACCATCTATTATATTAAACGCATTGATAAGAACAACAATCCACAAAAGCCCACCTATGAAATCAAGAAAAGGATCCCCCAAAAGGACAAATGGCTTATAAATTAACCAAACTGTAGAAATCATAAACTGAAAAACAAGTTTAAGAAAAGCAGGTAGATCAAAAATATCATCCACAAGCCCAATCATAATAAGAACAGAGGAAAAAATAAGCAATTCATAAGGCCCACCTAAAATCATGGACGATAGAGTTAAAGAAAGAAAAATGGCCATCCCTCCTCCAAGAGCTACTGGAAAAGGGTGTCCCTTTCTCTCAAAAGGTATATCTAAAAATCCGTAACTATAAGCAAGCTTAGACAAAACAAAGCTTAGTAGAAAAGAAATAAAAAAAGAAAATAAAACCATCTTACTTTGTTCCAAAAATCCTGTCACCTGCATCACCTAACCCAGGAACTATGTAACCATGATCATTAATCCTCTCATCCAAAGCAGCTGTTAATATTTCCACATCAGGATGAGCTCTTTGAAGCCTTTCTACTCCTTCTGGGGCAGCTATAATACAAAGGAATTTAATGCTTTTGGGTTTATACTCCTTAACTAATTTCACAGCCTCTACTGCAGATCCACCAGTAGCAAGCATGGGATCAAGTATTACCACATCTCTTTCCGAGGTATCTTGAGGAAGCTTACAATAATAAGTAACAGGCTCTAATGTCTTAGGATCCCTATATAAACCTATGTGACCTACCTTAGCGGTAGGCATAAGCTTAAGTATACCATCCACCATCCCCAAACCAGCCCTGAGTATAGGGACTAAAACCATTTCTTTGCCACTAACAATAAGAGCTTTGGCCTTAGAAATAGGAGTTTCTATCTCCTTCTCAAGAAGCGGAAGATCTCTCGTAACTTCAAACAACATCAAAGCCGAGACTTCAGATATAAGCTCTCTAAATTCCTTCACCCCGGTATTTTTATCCCTTAATATAGATAGTTTGTGCTGAATAAGGGGATGATCTACTATTATTAAATTACTACTCTTAACTTTTTCTTTTTTGAAAACCTTCTCCTCAAAAGACTTTATCTGTTGTATCCTTCTTAAATGCCTTCCACCTTCAAAGGGTGTTTCAAGCCATTCTCTAACTATTTCCTTCGCCAATTCTGGAGCCAAAATTCTACCCCCCAAAGCAAGAATATTAGCATTATTATGAGCCCTCGATGCTCGTGCGGTAAATATATCATGACACAACGAAGCGTAGACACCTGGTACTTTATTAGCCACTATTGACATACCTATGCCTGTTCCACAAAACAATATCCCTCTTGAAAATTCCCCACTTGCTACAGAAATAGCAACCTTTATTGCTATTTCTGGATAATCAACTGGCTTGGCATTAAAAGTCCCAAAATCTTCAAATGAGTAATTCCTCTCGCTTAAAAAGACTTTTATCTCCTCTTTGAGCCTATACCCTGCATGATCAGCTCCAAGGGCTATTTTATCCACCAAGAAAAGCACCCCCTAACATAAAGTCAAAAAAATAGCCAGTGACTTTAGTCACTGGCTACAAAATATAAATATACCCTCTCTATTTTAACACAGCCAGCATTACACCAGCTGCAACAGCAGTACCTATTACCCCAGCCACATTCGGACCCATAGCATGCATCAAAACAAAGTTACCAGGGTTCTCCTTCTGAACCACCCTCTGACAGACCCTAGCAGCCATAGGTACGGCTGATACACCAGCAGCTCCTATCACAGGATTTATCTTAGTCCTCAAAAATAGGTTCAATATCTTGGCAAATAAAACCCCACCAGCAGTGCTAGCCATAAAGGCTATTAAACCCAAAAGTATTATCCCAAGCGTCCTTAAGTTCAAAAAGGTCCTGGCATCCATGGTAGCCCCAACAGTTAACCCCAACATTATAGTAACTATGTTTATTAACTCATTCTGCGCAGTCTTAGATAGCCTCTCCGTTACACCACATTCCCTTAAAAGGTTCCCAAACATAAGCATTCCTATCAATGGCACAGCCGAAGGTAAAAGCAATCCCGTAACCACCATCGTCAAAACAGGAAAAAGCACCTTCTCAAGCTTAGATACAGGACGAAGCTGCTCCATCACTATGGCCCTCTCCTTAGCGTTGGTAAGTAAGTATATCACAGGGGGCTGTATCAAGGGAACCAAAGACATGTAAGAGTAAGCCGCTACAGCTATCGGCCCTAATAAGTGTGATGCAAGCTTCATGGTCAAATATATAGCAGTGGGACCATCAGCACCACCTATTATCCCTATCGAGGCAGCCTCCTTTATGTTAAAACCTAAAAACATGGCACCTATCATGGAAATAAATACGCCAAGTTGAGCAGCAGCACCTAAAAGAAAGGTTATAGGGTTGGCAAGAAGCGGCCCAAAGTCCGTTAACGCACCAACACCCAAAAATATCAAACAAGGATATATCTCATGACGAGTCCCAAAGTAAATGTAGTAAAGTAATCCACCCTCATCCATTATCCCAGATAAGGGAAGGTTCGCTATGATGCAACCAGTACCTATGGGCACTAAAAGAAGCGGCTCAAAACCCCTACCTATGGAAAGATAAAGGAGTACCCCTCCCACAAGTATCATAAGTAGGTTGCCCCAAGTTAAACCAGAAAATCCAGAGGTCTTAAATACCATCATAGCCTTACTCAAAAGTAACTCCATCTCCCCTTACCCCCCATTAACCAAGCAATACAAGCAGATCACCAGTGTTTACTGAATCACCAGGCGATACAGCTACACGCTTAACTACCCCAGAAGAGGGCGCAAAAATCTCGTTCTCCATCTTCATCGCCTCAAGAATTAAAAGTAAGTCCCCCTTAGATACAGTCTCCCCCTCCCTAACGTTTACCCTCAATATCTTACCAGGCATGGGAGCAGATACCGCTAAACCACCAGAAACAGCCTGAGGCGCCTCCTCCCTCTTCACTTCCTTCTTAACAGTAGGTGTAGGTGTAGGCATAGGTGTAGAAGCAGGCGCTACAGAAGGCGATACAGGGGAAGAAACAGGCGCAGATGGTGAAACGGAAGGCGCCGAAACGGTAGACGAAGATGTAGTAGCTTGAACGGTAAGACCACCAAGCTCTTCCACCTCAACCTCATAAGTTTTACCATTGATGGTTATCCTAAATAGCTTCTTATTCATTCTCATTCCCTCCCATCACAGATTCTGCCTTGGCACTTTCCCTCCAAGAGCTCCTTATAGGTCCAGTAACCCTCCACACCCTTAAAGGCACCCTAGTTGTAGCAGAAAAAGAGGCTATAGCCGCAGCTATAGCCACTAGCTCCTTATTATCCCCACCTCCACCAGAAGGTAAAAGGCTAGGCTCCTCCCTAACCTCCCTCTCCTCCCTTAAAACCCCCTTAGGCTCCTCCTTAACCTTAAGCCTAGATGCCTCCACCAGCAAGGCTAGATACTTTATTAAAACCATCATTAAAGCCAGGCCACCTAAAACAGCAAACACTATGACCATGGCTATAACAGATAAGCTTAAGGCCCCAGAAATGGTGTTTAAGCTACCCAAAGCTAACCACCACCCCTCTTAAACAGGCATTACCCCATGCTTCTTCCTAGGACGCGTCTCCCTCTTCGTTAAAGCCATAGCTAAAGATTCTATCAAGGCAGGCCTGGTCTCCTCAGGCTTTATCACACGATCCACAAACCCACGCCTGGCCGCTACATAAGGATTGGCAAACTTCTCACGATACTCCTCTATCTTCTGCCTACGCACCTCCTCAGGATTAGACGAAGATTGTATCTCCCTCCTAAATATTATGTTGGCAGCACCCTCAGCACCCATAACCGCTATCTCAGCCTGAGGCCAAGCCAGTACCACATCCGCACCTAAATCCTTGCTACACATACCAAGATAAGCACCACCATAAGCCTTCCTCAATATCACAGTCAGCTTAGGTACAGTCGCCTCAGAGTAAGCATAAAGCATCTTGGCACCATGCCTAATTATCCCACCCCACTCCTGAGAAGTCCCAGGTAAATAACCAGGTACATCCACAAAGTTCACTAAAGGTATGTTAAAAGCATCACAAAACCTTATAAAACGAGAAGCCTTGTCACAACTATCTATGTCCAAACAACCAGCTAAATGCTTCGGCTGATTCGCTATTATGCCTATAGAATAACCACTAAGACGAGCAAACCCTATAACTATGTTGGGAGCATAATGCTCCTGTACCTCAAAAAACTCACCCCTATCCACCACAAGCCTTATCACATCCCTCACATCATAAGCCTTGTTAGGATTAACAGGAACTACACCCCTTAAAAGCAGGTCCATCCTACCAGGATCATCCCCAGTATCCTCATAAGGAGGATCCTCCATGTTGTTCTGAGGTAAATAGCTCAATAGCCTCCTAACTAAAGAAAAACACTCAGCCTCACTATCACAAGCAAAATGAGCTACACCACTCTTAACATTATGAGTCATAGCACCACCAAGCTCCTCAGAACTCACATCCTCCCCAGTAACAGCCTTTATCACCTGAGGACCAGTTATATGCATCACACCTATACCCTTAACCATAAAAACAAAGTCCATTAAAGCAGGAGAATATACAGCACCACCCGCACAAGGACCTACTATCACAGCTATCTGAGGTATTACACCAGAAGATATGGTGTTCCTAAAAAAAATCTGACCATAACCACTTAAAGAGTCCACCCCCTCCTGAATACGAGCACCACCAGAATCATTTATACCTATCAAAGGAGCCCCCACCCTCAAAGCTAAATCCGCTACCTTGCATATCTTCTTAGCATGCATCTCCCCCAAAGAACCACCCACAACCGTAAAATCCTGAGAATATACAAAAACTAACCTGCCATTCACCTTACCATAACCAGATACAACCCCATCAGCAGGAGCCTTAACACGATCCATACCAAACTCAGTACAACGATGCTCCACAAACATGTCAAGCTCAACAAAACTACCCTCATCCAAAAGAAGAGATAACCTCTCACGAGCAGTCAGCTTACCCTTAGACCTCTGCTCATCAACCTTAGAAGAACCACCCATAGATAAAACCTCTTGCCGCTTAACTTCAAGCTCATTAATAAGCTCCTCAATAGTCTTCTCAGGCATGATTACCCCTCTACCCCCCTTTCACATATTTCAACCAAAACGCCACCTGTAGACTTGGGGTGAAGAAAAGCAATTTTAGCCCCACCTGCGCCTCTCCTTGGTTTCTCATCTATCAAACTAAAACCTTTTTCCTTCAACTCATTAATGGCTTCCTCAATATTTTTAACTCTGAAAGCTATATGATGTATCCCCTCCCCTCGCTTTTCTATAAACTTTGCCACAGGTCCATCAGGAGAAGTAGACTCCAGAAGCTCTATCTCAGTATCACCTATGGGTAAAAAAGCAGTTTTAACCTTTTGCTCAGAAACTTCTTCTATACCCTCGCACTTTATACCCAAAACCCCCTCATAAAACTTTAAAGCTTCCGATATACTATTAACAGCTATACCTATATGATCTACTTTAACAGTTTTCATACTTTTCTCCCCCTTTCAATAGTCTATTCACTAACTCCTCAGCAATACTATAAGGATCCGTTTTCTTAGCCAGAACCAAACTCACATAGTTATCTATTAAATTATTATTTAGTTTAAGCATAATTCTCCTCCTTATAGCATCTTCTACCGCCTTATCAATCTCCTCCATAGTCTTTACTTTTCTTCTCTTATCCAACTCTCCACTTTCGTGAAGGTACCTTTGATGCTTTTTTATCTCTTCTACAAGCTTATCAATACCAGCTCCGTCCTCAGCTATCGTCATCAAAACAGGAGGAATCCACGATCTACCCTTATAACCAAACTCAATCCAAACTTCGAGCTCCCTTACTAATTTTTGAGCACCCTCTTTATCTGCCTTATTAACAACAAATATATCTCCAATCTCCATTATGCCTGCCTTTATTATTTGAACCTCATCTCCCATACCAGGTACAAGAACTATTATAACTGTATCTGCTACTTTAACTACATCTATCTCATTTTGACCAGCTCCAACTGTTTCAACTATAACAAAGTCAAAACCACCTGCATCTAAAACCTTTGCAACGTTTATTGTCGTTTTAGCTAGCCCTCCTAAGGCCCCCCTCGACCCCATGCTTCTTATAAAAACCCCTGGATCAGTAGCATGTCTTTGCATACGTAACCTATCTCCAAGAAAAGCTCCTCCAGAAAAAGGACTTGATGGATCTACAGCAATTACCCCTACCTTCTTATTTTCTTCCCTAAGATAAGTTATAATTTTATCCACTAAAGTGCTTTTACCAACACCAGGGGCTCCAGTAACACCTATATAGTGAGCTTTACCCGTAAAAGGATAGATCTCCTTCAATATCTTTTTCCCATTCTCTTCGTCATCTTCAACAATACTTATTAACTTAGCTATAGCCAAAAAATCTCCTCGCAGCGCTTTCTCTACTATATCCATCACCTTTTAACTACCTGCCTTATAAATTCTACCACCTGCGATATAGGAGTACCAGGACCAAACACCTCTGAAACTCCTATTTCCTTAAGTGTAGGTATATCCTCTGGAGGAATAACCCCTCCGACGATCAAGATCACATTGTTTAAGCCCTTTTCTCTAAGAAGTTCGAGAACTTTCCTACAGTAATACTCATGAGCACCTGAAAGAATGCTTAAACCTATCACGTCCACATCCTCTTGAATGGCGGCTTGAACTATCTGTTCGGGGGTTTGTCTCAATCCCGTATATATCACTTCCATACCAGCATCTCTAAGCCCTCTAGCTATAACCTTAGCACCTCTATCATGACCATCAAGACCAGGCTTAGCTATCAGAACTCTTATTTTGCCCTCATACATTTCATTTCCCCCCTCAGAGAACTATCTTCTCCACATAAACTCCAAAAACATCCCTAAGAACATCACAGATTTCTCCTTCAGTAGCATATGCCTTAACCGCTTCTAAAAAATAAGGCATTAGATTAAGGCTTTCATCCGCTGCCGCCTTTTTCAAATCTTCCAGAACGTTTTTAACCCTTATGTTATCCCTTTTCTGCTTAAGCTCTCTTAGCCTTTTCACTTGCTTCTCTGCTATAGAAGGATCCACCTTAAGAAGTTTAAGATTGCTCAAATCCTCCTCTATTTGAAACTTATTAACCCCTACTATTATACGTTCTCCCCTTTCAATCTCAAGCTGGTATCGATAAGCACTATCTTGTATCTCCTTTTGAATAAAGCCAGCTTCTATTGCTTCAATCATTCCACCAAGCTCATCTATCTTATCTATAAGCTTTTTAGCTTCCTCCTCTATCTTGTTTGTTAACCACTCTACATAGTAAGAACCCGCTAAAGGATCTATAGTGTTAGTAACTCCACTCTCATAAGCTATTATTTGCTGAGTCCTCAAGGCTATCCTTACAGATTCCTCCGTTGGCAAAGCTAGAGCCTCATCATAGGAATTGGTGTGAAGAGATTGTGTACCTCCTAGAACAGCAGCAAGAGCTTGTATAGCAACCCTAACTATGTTGTTTAAGGGCTGCTGAGCAGTTAAAGTAGATCCTCCTGTCTGGGTATGAAACCTAAGCATCATGGCTCGAGGATTGGTTACACCAAAGCGTTCTTTCATTATTTTAGCCCAGAGTCTCCTGGCCGCTCTAAACTTTGCTATTTCTTCAAGAAAATCATTATGAGCATTAAAGAAAAAAGAGAGCCTTTGCCCAAAAATATTCGGATCTAAACCCTTTTTAATAGCAGCTTCTACATAAGCAATTCCATCAGCAAGAGTAAACGCCACCTCTTGAACCGCGGTAGCACCAGCTTCTCTTATGTGATAGCCACTGATACTTATGGTATTCCACTTTGGAACATATTCACTGCCAAATTCAAACGTATCCGTAATCAACCTCATAGATGGTTTAGGCGGAAATATAAAGGTTCCCCTCGCTATATACTCTTTAAGAATGTCATTCTGAATAGTCCCCTCCAACTTATCAAAGGAAACCCCCTGTTTCTCCGCTACAGCCAAGTACATTGCCCATATTATAGCAGCAGGAGCATTTATGGTCATAGATGTACTAACCTTGTCAAGAGGAATACCATCAAACAAAATCTCCATATCTTCAAGAGAGTCCACAGCTACGCCTACTTTACCCACTTCCCCCTGAGCCAAGGGATGATCAGAGTCATAACCTATCTGCGTAGGAAGATCGAAGGCAATACTTAATCCAGTTTGTCCCTGCTCTAAAAGGTATTTGTACCTTTTGTTAGACTCTTCAGCAGTTCCAAAACCAGCATACTGACGCATCGTCCAGAACCTTCCCCTATACATAGTGGGTTGAATACCACGAGTGAAAGGATATTCCCCAGGAAAGTTTAAAGACTCGAGATATTCCATATCACTTATATCTGCAGGAGTGTAAAGTCTTTCTACTGTTATATTAGAGCCTGTCTTAAATTCCTTTTTCATTTCTGGATTTTTAGTAAGAGTCTTATTAACGTTTTCCCTTTCCCACTCCTCTTTTTTAACTTTGATTCTTTCTAAAGCTTCTTTATCAAACACACCCCACCCCTCCCCGTTTGAGATTTACATAATTTATAATTCAAGTTAACTCTTTAGATATATCCTTAGAACAATCCATACCTCAAAAATTCTAAAATGTCAATCTCTAAATAAATTAAGCTAAGCTAAAAAGAAAAGGGACTGCTTTTCTCTTTCTTAAAGCAGCCCCTTTTCCCTTCTCCCTTCAAAAGGGATTAGGACTACATTTTCTTCACCCTTAAAGGTTGCTTTCCTCTCTGGCAACAAAAAGGATTTAAAATGTTGCCCTTACGAAGGAAAGCTTAACCTTTTATAACCCCAATAGGCTTTAGTCTAACTACTTTCTTAGATAGCCCTGCCCTATCAACAATATCTACGACTTTGTCTATATCCTTATAAGCCTCTGGTGCCTCCTCATAGATAGTTCCTTTTTCTCTCGCTTTAACTTTAATTCCTATTTCCTCAAGCTCTTCTATTAAATCTTTTCCTTTCAAATCCCTTATAGCTGCATGTCTACTCATAACCCTACCTGCACCATGACAAGTTGAAGCAAAAGCCTCTTCTTCTGCCCTCTTTGTCCCTAAAAGCACATAAGATGGGGTTCCCATACTACCAGGTATTATGACAGGTTGTCCCACATCTCTATAGATTTCAGGTATATAAGTAGAACCTGGTCCGAAAGCCCTTGTTGCTCCCTTCCTGTGAACGCAAACTTCCACCTCTTTACCATTCCACTTGTGTTTTTCTATATGAGCTATGTTATGAGAAACATCATAGAGAAGTCTAAGATGCGCATCACTGCCAAACGTATTATAAAACACATCCCTAACCCAATGAGTTATAACTTCCCTGTTTGCAAAGGCATAATTTGTTGCGGCAGACATCGCTTGAAAGTAATCTTCTCCCTCCCTAGACTTTATCGGAACACAAGCTAGCTGAGCATCAGGTACATTTATACCGTAAGCCTTCATCTTGTTCCTCATTATTCTTACATAATCATCACAAACCTGATGCCCTAAACCTCTTGATCCACAATGAATCATCACCGTAACAATACCTTTTCTCAAACCCCATTTATTTGCAACATCCTCAAGGTAAACCTCTTCAATATACTGAACTTCTAAAAAATGATTCCCAGATCCAAGAGTTCCAAGCTGAGGCGCTCCTCTTTCTTTAGCCTTCTTACTAACTTTATCAGGATTTGCTCTTTTCATTCTCCCGCCTTCCTCTATACACTGAAGGTCCTTTTTATCTCCGTAGCCCATTTCAACGGCCCAGACAGCACCTTTCGAGAGTACTTCGTCCAACTCATTAGGCTTCAAGCTTATCCTTCCCTTTTCACCAACACCACATGGAATAGCTCCAAAAAGCCTGTTTATAAGCAAATCTATTTTAGATTCCACGTCCTTTTTCTCAAGCTGACTAACAAGAAGCCTAACACCGCAAGATATATCATATCCGACACCGCCTGGAGATATAACTCCATCCTCGACTCGCATTGCAGCAACTCCACCTATTGGAAAACCATAACCCCAGTGAATATCAGGCATACCATAAGAATAGCCTATTATACCAGGAAGAGTAGCCACATTGGCAACCTGATCATAGACTTGCTCTTTTTCCAACCCTTTTAATATTTCTCTATCAGCATATATTAGGCCCGGGACCTTCATCCCAGACTTATAGCTTTCAGGCAACAACCATCTAACTTCATCTACCTTTTTAAGTATAGATTCTACTCCCATTACTTAACACCTCCATTAAGATTTTATCACATCTCTCCATGGTTTACCAAACCTACCATGCAAATACGCATCAACATCAATATATTTTCTAAGATCTTTCATCGAAAGCTTGTCTCCAAGGAGGCAAAGAGCTTTCCCAACTTCAACGCCCCCTCTTGCAATTAAAGCTTCAAGTTGAGCAACCTTTAATCCATCCGTTCGAAGCTCTGCTCCTTCAATCCTAGCAAGTACCTTAAGTCTTTTCCGAATCTCACCTATAGGTAAAAAAGGCTCTTCCTCAAAAGGGGTGAAAGGTTTAGGAACAAAAGGGTTGATGTTAATAACCATCTCAAGCCCCTTAAAGCTACCTCTAAACTTACTAATCATTTTTACTATACTTTCCACATCAGATATTTCTTCCATAGGTAAACCTATCATAAAATAAAGTTTAACCTTTTTGAAACCAAATTTATAAACAAGACTTAGCTTCTCTTCTATAAGCTCGTTAGAGAAATCTTTACCTATTCTTTTTCTCAACTCTTCACTTCCCGTCTCGGGTGCTAACGTTATTATCTTCTGCTCACTAGATTTAAGTAACATAAGAAGCTTTTCGGAAATTCCTTCCACCCGGAAAGAACCGAAAGACACTTTTCTTCCTTCCTCTAGGAGATAGTTTAATAAGTCATCAAAAAAAGGATGATCAGAAGCTACAGAACTTATAAGTCCAAGTTTAACGTCTTTAGGAACATCTTCTAATGACCTCTTTATACTATCTAGAGACACAAACCTAAAAGGCTTATAACATTGACGTACAGGACAGAACAAGCAAGACCTGTTACATCCTCTACTTAATTCTACCAAAAGAGCTCCTCCAAACTGGTTCAAGGGAGTGTAAAGAGGCGCAACCAAGAAGTAGCTATTTAAGTCTTTAATCCATCTTCGAGCAGTAAATTCCTTAATATCAGGTACCAATACTCCCTCTAAATCCGCTAAATCCCTTAAAATAGATTCTTTCTTTTTACCAATAGAAGCTTTGAGAACGTTAGAAATTTCCTTAATAACTTCCTCTCCCTCACCACATACTATAAAGTCTGCTATAGGGAAAAGAGGAAATGGATTCATTGTAGGGAAAATTCCTCCTACACCAATAAGAGGCGATTTCTCCTCCCTTCTATCCTCTCGAAGTGGAGGAATACCAGCAGCTTTAAGGATAGAAACTACGTTGATCAAATCCAATTCATAGGAGAGAGAAAAAGTAATTATATCAAATTCATTGAGGCTTCTTCCTTCTTCTAAAGAAAGAGGAGGGAAACCATCCCACTTAAAAAATCTTGAAACAAAAATATCCTTATCCTCTACTAGTATTCCATAAATGAGTAGAAAACCGAGATTAGATATTCCAACACCATAAAAGTTAGGATAAACCAGAGCCCACTTCAAATCACCCTGGGGTTTCCACAAAGACCTAAGCCATCTTTCCTTCTCCTTATATTTTGATACTTCGCTTCTCCACTCCCAAAGCATTACCTGTGACCTATATTTGGTGGGCTTCCCTCTCTTCTTCTTCTAAGATATGGAGGGATATCGATATCCTCCGAATCTATTATCGGGCTAAACCCTTCAAGGTCCATTAAAGGTTTAACCTTGCTGGGTTTAGAACCAAAACCAGTAGCTATAACAGTAATCCTTATTTCATCATTCATTTCCTCCTTTATAACCGCACCGAATATTATATTAGCATCTCTGTCTGCTACTTTTGTTATTAAATCTGCAGCGTCATTAACTTCCTTAAGCGTTAAATCCATACCACCAGAAATATTAAGCAATATTCCCTTAGCTCCCTCTATAGAGCTTTCAAGAAGAGGACTTGATATAGCAGCTTTTGCCGCCTCTACAGCTTTATTTTCTCCTCTACCATATCCTACTCCCATTAAAGCAGAACCAGCATCTTTCATAATAGTTTGAACATCAGCAAAATCCACATTTATAAGTCCTGGAACCATTATTAAATCAGAAATCCCCTGAACACCTTGTCTCAAGACATCATCTGCCATCCTAAAAGCCTCAAGAAGTGAAGTATTTTTATCAGCAACATCAAGAAGCTTATCATTAGGTATAACTATAAGAGCATCAACCTTCTCCCTAAGAAGTTTTATCCCTTCCTCAGCCTGAAACATTCTCCTTCTACCTTCAAAGGAAAATGGCTTAGTAACAACACCAACAGTCAGTATGCCTAACTCCTTTGCAACCTCAGCAATAACAGGAGAAGCTCCTGTTCCTGTTCCTCCACCCATACCAGCAGTTATAAAAACCATATCTGATCCTTTAAGAACCTCAGATATTTTATCTCTGTCTTCCTCGGCTGCCTTCTTACCTATTTCCGGATTAGCCCCCGCTCCTAACCCCCTCGTCAGCTTTTCTCCTATTTGAAGCTTAATGGGAGCCTTCGACAAACTAAGGGCCTGCAAATCAGTATTAACTGCTATAAACTTAACACCGTTTAAACCTGCCTCTATCATCCTATTTAGGGCGTTACTCCCTCCTCCACCAACACCTATGACCCTTATTTCAGCCCCGATTTTTCTCCCTTCTTCATCCTTTAATATCTCTATCATTTCTCATCACCCTCCAACATTTCACAACCTTAAAAGAATTCAACAAACATTCTTATCAACTTTTCTTTCAATTTACTTAACCACCCTCCACCTACAACAGAATTAGTTTTTAAATTCTTTTCCCCGGAACCCCTTTGTTGAAAACCATATTTAACCAAACCTACAACAGTAGAAAATATGGGACTCGAAATCATTTCCGATAATCCTCCCATCTCCCTTGGCTTACCAACCCTAACAGGTAAATCTAATATTCGCATAGCCAAATCATCTATTCCCTTCAAAAGAGCTACTCCGCCAGTTAAAACTACACCTGCTGGCAAATACATTAAACATTGGGATTTCTTCAGGTTTTCCTTAACAAGAAGGAATATCTCTCCTACCCTGGCTTCAATAACATCACAAAGCTCCCTATGGGATATTTTACTTCCAGAACCCCCTTTCCCTAAAACAGTCTTAAGCTCTATATCCAATCCACTTTCAGCATGATCAACAGAAGCACAGCCATACTTTATTTTTATCTCTTCCGCCATATTGAGCGGAATCTTAAATATAGCAGCTATATCACTTGTTATATGATCCCCACCAACAGGTATAACTGCAGCATGACGTATATTACCTTCAAAGAAAACAGCTATATCAGTAGTACCACCACCAATATCTACAACAAGAGCACCAAGCTCTTTCTCGGTAGGAGATAAAACAGCCTCAGCTGAAGCTATCGGCTCTAATAACATACCCTCGAGGTTAAGCCCTGCTCTAGTTACACAATTTACAGTACTTTGAATGGAAGTATAAGAACCCAATATTATTAGAACTTCCGCTTCAAGCTTTATTCCAGCCATACCTACAGGGTCTTTTATTCCTCTTTGTCCATCCACTATAAACTCCATAGGTAAGATATGTATAACTTTCTTATCCTGAGGAATAGAAACGGTCTGAGCTGCTTCCATTACTCTATTTAAATCCGCAAAAGTAATTTCACGGGCCTCCCCACTTACTAAAGTAACTCCACGGTTACGCAATGTAGAAATATGCGATCCCGCCACACCTACATAAACACTTGTTACATTGACTCCAGATCTTTGAGATACTTCAGAGATAACCTTGCTAACCCCATCTATTACTCCATCGAGGTCCACTATTACCCCTTTTCTCATACCTCTCGACCTAACAAGACTTAAACCTTTTACTTCAAGCTCCCCACTTTCATTAGGTTCTGCAACAAGAGCACAAATTTTTGTAGTACCTATATCAAGCCCAACTATGGCCTCCGGTCTTCCTCTCATCTTTCCCTCTCCCTTACTATTACCATATCACTAAATCTCAGATCAAAAATCAAACCCTTTCCTTTAGCAGGAAATTTACTACGTACCTTGTCTAATTTATACATGCTTAAGGAAACATCCCCACTTCGCGGGAGAAAAATTTCACAATCCTCCTTCTTAATCTGAAAACAATTTTCCTTTATATATACTTCTTCAATCTTTTCCAAAAAAGAGAACAACTTCAACAAATTTATCAAATTCGGATCCTCAGTTTCTTTACCAGGAAACCAAACAATTTCCTTATAATAAGTTACCACGCATAAGCCTTTTGGTAAGCTTTTCATGTATTCTTTTCCAACGCTTAAAACTGGCCAAAGCAATCCTCTAACACTTATCAGCCATAAACCATTAGGAGCCCTTACAATAGCAATCGGAATCTGGTCCTCTAACCTTATAATCAAGGAAGAAGGATATTTTTTACGTATCTCTAAAACCTTAACAAACCACCTTTTTTCTATTTCAAAAGCTATACTTTCTTCATCTATTAACCAAATATTCTCCCCTATAGGAAGAAGATGATTTTTCTTTAAGTCTTCTAAAGTTAACGAAGAACCATTTTTAAGCTCACAATTCTTTATTTTGAAATATTCCGATCTAAATAGAAAATAGTAAAAACCTACACCTAAAGTTATAAGAACAAATAGCTTAAATATAAATCGCAATTTCAGGTTCAAGCTCAATTCCAAATTTTTCCCTTACTCTTTCTTTTATAACTTCCATTAGTTGAAGTACATCCCTCGCTTTCGCTCCGCCAATATTTATTATAAAGTTAGCATGGCTTTCTGAAACTTTAGCTCCACCTATGACCATTCCCTTACAACCTGCTTGTTCTATTAGTCTGCCGGCATAATCTCCTGGAGGATTCTTAAATATACATCCAGCACTTGGATAAGAAAAAGGTTGTTTTTTTCTCTTTTCCCAAAAGCTCCTTATTCTCTTAGCTATATCAGCAGGGGTAGAAGGCTCTAAACGTAAGACTACTCTCCATATAAACCACTTTTTTTCTTGGAAGTTAGAATATCTATAAGAAAAAACCATGTCTTTATCGAAAAGTTCGCTTATCTCTCCATCTTCCTTTATAACAGTTACCTTTTCCACAAGAGAACCTATCGCATGAGAATTCGCTCCGGCATTTGTCCATATAGCCCCTCCTACAGAACCAGGTATACCTATAGCAAACTCTAAACCGGAAAGCCCTTTCTCTTGAGATAGGTTTATAAGCCTTTTAAGAGGAACCCCAGCCTGGGCCTCGATCCTAAACTTGTCAAGAAAACATACGTTTTGCAAATTTTTTCCTTCACTAAATTTTAGAACTATTCCCCTAAATCCATCATCACCCACAAGAATATTACTCCCATGCCCAACAAACAAAAAATTAATACCTGCCTCATTGCAAAACGTTATCGTCCTCCTAACATCATCCACATCTTCAGGAATTATAAGGTAATCAGCCGGACCACCGATGCCTATTGAGGTATGATTAGAAAGAGCTTCTCCTTTTAATATAACACCCTTTATTTTACTAAGAAGACGTTCTATCTTCATCAACAACCCTCCTTAAACTTAGCAAGTAGGGCTTTACTGAGTTTATATATATCTCCTGCTCCTATAGTAATAAAAAGGTCTCCACTTTTCAACTCCTCCATTAAAACTTTTTGTGCATCCTCTATATTTGAAAAAAAGTAAATATTCGGTTTCTTTTTAAAGCACAAAACTTCATAAATAAGCTTTCCGCTTATCCCTTCTATTGGCGGTTCAGAAGCAGAATATATCTCCATGACCCCGATCCAGTCAGCTAATTCTAACGACTCTGCCATTTCTTTATACATTCTACTTGTTCTCGAATAGCGATGAGGTTGAAAAACAACAACCAATCTTCTATCCACCCATAAATCCTTCAAGGTCTTTAAAACTGCTCTTATTTCAGTTGGATGATGAGCATAGTCGTCCATAAAGAGAATACCGTTAAACTCACCTAGCAATTCCATCCTTCTTCTAACCCCTTTAAAACCTTGAAGAGATTCTATAACCTTACCATGATCTAAACCGATTTCTTTAGATAACGCTATTACCCCTAGAGCATTGTATAAGTTATGTCTACCAGCAACTGAGAGTCTTAAAGTACCTATTCCTTCCACAAACAAAGTACTTGAATCTATAACCTTACCTGTAAAGGATCCTCGAACAAATCCATAAGACAATCCTTTTAGGTTCATTCCATTTAATACTGGATCGTCAGCATTATATATTACTAACCTTGAAACTCTCGCAAGCTGATGAACTTTATCCTTAAGATCTTCAAAATCAACGTAGTTTTCCAGATGCTCCTCTTCCAGATTTGTAATTATCAAGTAATCAAGCCTTGATAAAAAGAGAAAACTTCCATCACTTTCATCAACTTCAGCCACAAAAAATTCACCATTACCCATTCTATAATTGCCACCAATATAAGGATAATCACCTCCTATCACACCTATAGGATCAAACCCCGAATCTATAAACAGCTTTATAACCATCGCTGATGTGGTCGTTTTACCATGTGTTCCTGTTACCCCCACTCTTCTATAAGAACTCATAAGAAACTCAAGCAGCTCAGCTCTATGCATTACCCTTAATCCTTGTCTGATAGCAAAAGATAGTTCTGGATTCTTTTTATCTATAGCAGAAGAATACACAACATTTTGGGCATCTCCTATATTAGAAGGATCATGGCTACGAAAAACTTTTATCCCTTTCTGAATGAGTTTCTCTAGAAAAGGGGATTCTCCAACATCGGAACCAGAAACACGGTAACCCATATCATGCAACATAAAAGCTAAAGAGCTCATCCCAACTCCGCCTATGCCTATAAAATGATACCTATCTTTTTTTCCAAACAAGATTTAATACCACCTTTCCAAGAAGCTGTGCAGAATTCTCCCTATTTGCCCGCCTTATTCTATATTCCCTTTTTAGAAGTTCATAAAGCTTTGAAGAGGTTAATTCTTCATCTTTAATCAAAACAGCTTGTCCTTCTCTCTCTAAAAGGCGAGCATTAAAAAATTGATGATTCCCAGTACTATGAGGGTAAGGAACAAGGATCGCTGGTAACCCTAAAACTCTAAGCTCTGCTACTGTGCTTGCACCTGCTCTTGAAAGAACCAAATCCGCTGCACCATATGCATCCCATATATTATCGATATAAGGTAAAACCCTAACGTACATCAATAAACTGCTTTTAACAAACCTAAGAGCTTCGTTAACTTCATCGAAGTTCTCCTTACCAGTAACAAGTATAATCCCCCAGTCTTCTAAAGAACCCTCGAAGCCTCCGTCCTTTAAAAAGCCCACTATGGCATCGTTTACCCTTTTCGCACCCAGGCTTCCCCCAAAAGCAAAAAGGACCTTTCTCCCCTCTAGCCCCCACTTTTTTTTCGTTGCTCCAAGAGTAATCTTCAAAATTTCCTCCCTCACTGGGTTCCCAGTTACAACACACTTCTTAATCAAGTCTTTTCTTAGAAATTGCATTGTTTCTTCATAAGAGATAGATATTCTGTCAACAAGAGGTGCTAAAATTCTAGTTGAAAGACCAGGCTTTACATCCTGCTCATGAATAAGGGTTCTAATTCCTAACAATTTTCCTGCCAAAATAGGAGGAACCTCCCCATATCCTCCCATTCCAACTATAAGATCAGGCATGAAATACTTTATCAACTTAATACAGTGAAATACTGCTAAGCCTATTTTTAAAACTCTCTTCACATTCTCAAAACAGAACCTTCTATGCAAACCCCTATAGGAAAGTTCTTTGCAATTATATCCTTTCTCCACAATAATTTTACTTTCTCCCCTATCAGAAGTCACAAAGAAAACATCTATTCCTTCTTTCTTTAGAAAATCTGCCAATGCCAAGGCTGGATAAACATGTCCACCAGTCCCAGCAGATGCTATTAAAACCCTACCTTTCAATTTTATCTTCCCTCCTAGATATACTCAGAAGGATGCCTACACAGGACATGTTAACTAGCATACTCGAACCCCCATAACTTAAAAATGGAAGAGGCATACCAGTGCAAGGTATAAAATTCGTAACTCCACCTAAATTTATAAAAGCTTGTAGTAACATTAAAAAGGTAATTCCCATACCTAGAAGCTTACCAAAGGTGATGCTTGCCTTCCTCGCGATTTGAAACGATGTCCAACCTATCAAGCCATACAAGGTAAGAACTAAAAAGCTACCAACCAGACCCAGCTCTTCTCCCACTACAGAAAAAATAAAATCAGTGTAGGGTGCAGGAAGATAATAAAACTTTTGTAAACCTCTTCCTAACCCAGTTCCCCAAATACCACCTATACCAAAAGCCAATAAAGACTGAATTATTTGATATCCATATCCGTGAGGTGAAGACCAAGGATCCCAAAAAGCTAGTATCCTCATTCTCCTATAAGGCTCTATCCATATGAATAAAACTCCTAAAGTAACCAAGAAAACTAAAATAATTAATATTCTTAAAGTACTTATTCCACCAACCCACCACAGTATAATACTAACTCCAACTATAACAACAGCAGTTCCCAAGTCTGGCTGAAATAAAACCAAACCCGCTGATACAAGCGTAATAATCAATAAAGGCAAAAGAACCTCTTTAAAGTTATTCAATATTTCCTGCTTTCTTGTTAGGAAAGAAGCAGTATAAATCACAATACTAAGTTTTACAAGCTCAGCAGGTTGAAAGGTAAATCCCCATCCGATTTTAATCCATCTATAAGCCCCTCCCCTTGCTTCTCCTCCGTAAAACAAAGTAATCAAAAGCAAGAAAATGGAAACAAACATCAATGGTTTACTTAGAGCAAAAAGCTTTACATAATCCATTCTTATCAGTAAGTTCAAAGCAACTAAGCCAATTCCTATAGATATAAGATGTTTTTTAAAAAGGGCAAAACCTTCACCATTTCTACAGCCAGGAGGAGCTGTAGAGCTTAATATTTCAAGGGTGCTTATAACTAAAAGAATTGCTACGCTTACTATTAAAAGTCTTTCTGGAGATTTAATACCGCTCGTTTAAATACCCTTCCCCTTTCCTCAAAGTTAGAAAACATATCAAAACTTGCACAAGCCGGTGAAAGAAGCACAATTTCTCCTCTTCTAGCAACAGAATGAGCCAAACTAACAGCCTCTTCCATGCTTGACACAGAAAAGATTCTATCCTCAGAAAAACCCTCTCTCTGAACCGCTTCTTTTATAATCGGCCCATCTTCACCAAGAAGAACAAGGACCCTTACCTTTTCTATTATCTTTTTAGCAAGTTTCTCATAACCCGCCTTCTTACCCCTTCCACCAGCTATTAAGATAATAGGAGCTTCAAATGAATCGAGAGCCATTAAGGTAGAAACTACATTCGTTCCCTTAGAGTCATTTATATAAGTTACTCCATCGATCTCAGCAACGAATTCTAACCTATGTTCTAATCCAGAAAACTCCCTTAAAACTTTAGCTATAGCTTCCTTTTTTGCTCCAGCCTGATAGGCCATACCAGAGGCACACAGAGAATTTTCTAAGTTATGAGGTCCCTTCAATTTAATTTCGCTTACTTTAATAATCTCTTCTCCTAAAACAATCATCTTACTATCTATAACGCCAGCCCCTCGCTCCGGAAGCCCGTCTTTCCAAAAAAGGTACTTTTGAGAAACAAAATTAACATCTTTTAACAAGTTATCACTCGCGTTAACCCATATACTATCTTCTTCTTTCTGGTTAGAAGCAATTTTAAGCTTAGCTCTCAAATAATTTTCCATAGTTTTATGACGATCAAGATGATCAGGTGTCACATTTAGTATCGCTGCAATTTTAGGAGAAAACTTCTCTATAGTTTCAAGCTGGTAACTTGAAACTTCAAGAACATAACAGTCAGCATCCTGTTGCTCCAACACTGCCCTAGAAAAAGGATATCCTATGTTTCCTGCTAAAATCGACCGCATTCCTGAAGCCTTCAACATCAGATCAAGAAGTGTTACTGTTGTACTTTTCCCATTCGTTCCAGTAACAGCATAAATTGGAACGTTGGAAAACCATGAAGCCACCTCTATCTCCCCATAAATAGATATCCCCCTTTCCCTAGCTTCTGAAAGTATAGGAATATCAAGAGAGACACCAGGACTAACAGCTATAAAGTCAGCATCAAGCACTCTCTTACTATGCTCTCCGATTTCGAAGTCCACACCCAGCCTCTCTAATTCCCCTATAGAGTCCTTTTTCTCTAAAGAATTCTCACTCACAAAAACCCTAGCTCCTTTAGCTTTTAGAAGGTAAGCTAAACCTAAACCACTTCTCGAAGCTCCTATTATAGAAACTCTCTTACCTTCGATTTGCTTCATCATTTTCACCACCCAAACTTATAAAACATTACTCCTAATATTGAAAGCCCCAACTCTATGCTCCAAAAAAATTTAACAACCTTTTGTTCTTTCCACCCTTTAAGCTCAAAGTGATGATGAAGTGGACTCATAAGAAAAACCCTTTTCTTTCTAAATTTATAACTCGCGATCTGTATTATCACACTAAGAGTGTCAATTAAAAATATCCCGCAAATAAAGGGCATCAGTATCTCAACTTTCAAAACCAAACCTAAGGAAGCTAGAACCCCTCCTAAAAACATGGCTCCCATATCCCCCATAAACATCTTAGCCGGATAACGATTATAGTAAAGGAATCCTACGAGAGACCCTATAAGTATCAGTATCAAGATAGCAATCTCTATCTTACCTTGCAGTAAAGATATAATAAGGAGAGCTGAAAAGGCTATTATTGAACTCCCACATGCTAAACCATCGAGTCCATCGGTTATATTCACCGCATTCATACAGGCTAAAAATAAAAATATAACAAAAGGAGAATAAATTTCTCCAAAATTTACTTTAAACATAAAAGGAAAAAAAACTTCTGGGTCATAAAGATTCGATTTAAAAAGAAAAATTAAACAAAACAATGCAACAACAGATTGAAGAAACAACTTTTTTCTTGGCTTAACTCCATCAGTTCTCTTTTTAACTTTAACTATATCATCTATAAGTCCAACAAAAGAGCATAGGATCCCTGATATGACTATGTACACAACTTCTTTTATAGGAAGGTCCATTAAAAGAAAAACTCCTATCAAAAAAGATAGAACAAAAGAAATGCCCCCCATTGTAGGTGTTCCAGTTTTAACAAAATGATTCTTAGGTCCGTAGTTTTTTATGGGCTGCCATATACTAAACTTTTTTAAATAAGCTAAAATAAGATAACCTAGAAATAACGAAATAAACAGTGATATAGTAAAAGCCTTTAACATTTTGACTTTAACCCCTTAATCCTAAGATCTTTTCTACAACCTCCCTATCTGAAAAATACCTTATCTGCCCTTTTATCTCAAAGTAATCCTCATGACCCTTCCCAGCAACTAAAACGACATCGCCTGGAGATGCTTCCTCTATAGCCTTTTCTATGGCCCTTTTCCTATTCAAAACTATCTCATACTTTCCACCAACTAATTTACAACCCTCAGCTATTTGCTTAGCTATGTCCATCGGATTTTCCCAGCGAGCGTTATCCGAAGTTATAAAAACCTTGTAGCACATGGATGCCGCTATTTTTCCCATAATAGGTCTATTATCAACAAATCTATTTCCTCCTAAACCAAAAACACTAATGATCCTCTTAGGATTAAATCCTTCAATAGCCAGTAAAACTTTCTCAAGTGCATCGGGTGTATGAGCATAATCTATTACTACTGTAGGAAACCCTTCTTTCTTAAACACTTCCATTCTCCCAGGAACACCTTTAACAGCTTCAATACCTTCTTTTATGACCGTTAAATCCAATCCCAAAGATATTCCGCAAGCAACAGAAGCTAAGATATTATAAACGTTAAACATTCCCATAAGAGAACTGCTTATATAAAGAACTCCTATAGGGGTTTCTATTTCAATATCCATTCCGCCAAACTTAAAATCAACTTTTTTTAACCTTACATCACTAAGAAAACTTTTTACACCATAAGATATGACTGGAGAAGCAGCTACATCTTTTATAAAAGAATAACTCTCATCATCCGCATTTAAAACCGATGATTTCTTGGTCTTTTTAAACAACTTAGCTTTTGAGTTTCTATAGTTTTCAAAAGTCCCGTGAAAATCAAGATGCTCTGGCGTTATGTTCGTCAGTATACCTATATCAAAATCTATAGAATCAACCCGATGAAGATCAAGAGAATGAGAGGAAACTTCCATAACCAGAGAATCATTTCCAGAATTTACTCCTTCACTTATAAATTCCATTATATCTGATGCTTCAGGAGTTGTTCTTGAAGCTGGAATAACCCTATCTCCAAACCGATACTCTATTGTGCCAAACAGCATAGGTTTGTAGCCCGCTTTCTCTAAAATAGATTTAATTAAAAAGGTAGTTGTAGTCTTACCATTAGTACCCGTAACCCCTATACATAGAAGTCCCCGAGAAGGTTCACCATAAACCCAAGAAGCAACCCAAGGAAGACTCTTTCTAACGGAATCCACTTTTATTTGAGGAATATCGCATTCGCAAAATCTCTCAACAAGTGCTGCTACAGCTCCTCTCTTTTTAGCATCTTCTATATAAAGATGTCCATCAGTAGAAAAACCAGGAACACAGGCAAACATGTATCCCTCTTTAACTTTACGAGAATCATGAGTGACCCCTTTAACATGCTTATCCACAAGTTCCCCTTTTACTTCTACATTTCCCAATCTTTTTGCTATTTCTGCTAATTTCAATTTTTCACCCCCCAGCCGTAGATGTTAAATATAGCATTACCTATTTCTGCGAAAATAGGAGCAGCGACTTCTCCACCATAATATTCTCCTCCAGAGGGTCTGTCAATAATTACTAATATAATCCATTGCGGATCTTCCACAGGAAAATAACCAATGAAAGAAGAAATATATTCTCCTTTAAGATAACCCCCTTTTATTGGAATTTGAGCGGTTCCCGTTTTACCGGCCACCCTAATACCTGGAATGGAAGCTTTTTTACCTGTACCCCTTTCAACTACGGCAATAAGCATTTCTTCAAGTATTTTTGCAGTATCTCTAGAAATTACCCTTCTGACTTCCGTCCTGCTAGCCCTATAAACAACCTTCCCGTTATCCCTTAACTCTTTAACTACTACAGGTTTAAGCAATACGCCTTTGTTTGCTATCACATTCATGGCGTTAACAAGTTGAATTGGAGTAACCCCAATGCCCTGGCCAATACCTATAACAGCCCTGCTTGATCCATACCACTGTTGAGGTTCCCTTAATAACCCCTTTTCTTCCCCTGGGAGATCAACGTTAGTATAATCACCAAAGCCAAAACCTAATAAATATCTGTAAATAAGCTCAGGTGGCATTTTCAAAGCCAAACTTATCATACCCACATTGCACGACTCACTTACTACATCCAATAATGTCAAAGCTCCGTGAGTTTTAATATCCCCTATCTTCCTATCAGCATAAACTATATATCCTGGGCAAAAAAACCTCATTCCAGGATAAGCTATATTTTCCTCTATTGCAGCCGCCACAATAAAAGGCTTTAAGGTAGAGCCAGGTTCCAAAACCCATGAAATAGCATCATTTCTCTCCTTAACTAATGGATAAGTAGCCATAGCTAGAATTTCTGCAGTTTTAGATTCCAAAACTATAATACAACCACCTTTAGCTCTGTGTTTCACAATTGCATTCTTAAGTATATCTTCACATAAAGATTGAAGGATAGAATCTATAGTCAAAACAAGCTCTCTACGAGAAGTTCCAACTGGAAGTTCCAAAATCTTTTCATCAGGAATGGCTCCTCCGCCAGCATCTCTTCTCAAAAAGATTTCCTTTCTATCACCTCTTAAGAAATCCTCATAAGCATACTCTATTCCTGCTAAACCCTGATCATCTATGCCAGTAAATCCCAAAATGTTTAAGCCCATGTCACCATTAGGATAAAACCTTTTATCCTCTTCAACAAAGCCAAAAGATTTCAATTTTAATTCTTTAATTTTTTCTCTTATCTCTTCGGCCTCATCTTTAGGTATGTGCCTACGAACCCAAACAAACCTTCTTCCTTCCCCTATTTTATTTTCAAGTTCCTCAAGCGACATAGAAAGAATAAAAGCTATCTTCCTAAGTTTATCCCTATCAAGGCTTTCACCCGCAAATGGGTAGTAAAAAAGAGAATAATTTGGAACACTTAAAGCTAATATTTTACCCCTTTTATCGTATATCTCTCCTCGCCTGGAAGAAAAAGAAACAACAGTATTATGCTCCCTCCATGCATATAGCTTAAGTTTTTCGGACTCAAGAACCTGAAGTGTAAAAACGTGACTCCCTACAACCCCAAGAAGTAAAAGAAAAAACAATAAAACAATAAAACCTCTTCTAGTTATCTTCCTATCATCATTCATCACATAGAATCAGAAGCCCATGCTTTCGTAAAGATTTCCTTCCTAATATCCAAGTAAACTACCTTACCTTTATCATAAAAAATAAATCCGTTACTTTTTGCATACTTCTTAATCTTATCAGAGGAAGTTAACTCACCCAACTTTAAAAGAAGTTCTTGTCTCTCTTTAGCGAGAGCATCCAACCTTTTCTGTAAAAGGTCAACTTCATAACCAGCTTTAAGGCTTACAATTTGAAGTAGAACAATAACTATGCCGCAAAATATCAAGAGAATTATTAAAGCTCTTAAAAACTTCACCCTCCTTCACTCTCCTTATTGCTCTTAACCTAGCACTCCTTGAACGTGGATTCGACAGCACTTCCTTCTTTGACGGAAACAGCGTTCCTTTAACTACAAATTCTGCAACTTTTCCTTCACAAAGAGCTTTAAAAAGAAGTTTTACAATTCTATCCTCTAAAGAGTGATAAGATATAACGCAAATTACTCCTCCCACTTCTAAGAAATCAAAAGATTTCCTTAAACCCTCTTCTAAAGAGTTAAGTTCATCGTTAACTGCTATTCTCAAAGCTTGAAAAACTCTCCTTGCAGGATGTTTCCCCATCTTCCTCTGCAAAGGTTTAGGCAAAGCTTTTCTTATAACTTCAACTAGATCTAAAGTGGTCTCTATTTTCTCTTTTTCTCTTCTTTCAACTATAGCTTTAGCTATAATATAAGCGTTTCTTTCTTCTCCATAATCTTTAAAGAGTTTAACAAGTTGTTCTAAACTCGAATTATTAATTATATCTATCGCTTTCAATGAAGCATCTGGTCCCATTCTCATATCTAGTGGACCATTTTTAATAAAACTAAATCCTCGCGTTTCATCATCTATCTGAAGGGAAGAAACCCCCAGATCAAAGAGTACTCCTCTTACCTTCTTTATCCCTTGCGATTCGAGAACTACATCTATATCTCTAAAATTTGCCTGAATAAGCTTAACGTTATATCCACTTAAAAGAGTAGCTGCAATTTCAAGAGCTTTATTATCTCTATCTATCCCTATCAATAAACCATCAGGGAATATTTTCTCCGCTATCGCTTTAGCATGACCTCCTAATCCAACAGTAGCATCTATATAAATATCACCTGGTTTAGGGTCTAATATATTTATGACCTCCTCGAGCATCACAGGCACATGCATCTAAAAAATCTCCTCTGCAACTTCCTCGAACCTAGGAAGCACATCGTTTTCATAAACGTCCCATCTATCCTTCGCCCAAATCTCCACCCTATTACCAACCCCTATTATGGCCACCTCTTTCTCAAGTTTTGCATACTCCCGAAGAGTCAGAGGAATTTGAATCCTACCTTGAGCATCAATAGAAACCATAGAAGCACCTGCCAAAAGAAGTCTTAGAAAAGCTCTGACCTCTTTTTTAGCAAAAGAAAGAGAGTTAAAGCTATTAACTATACCTTCCCACTCCTCTAACGGAAACAAAAACAAGCACCTATCAAGCCCCCGGGTTAGAACAGCTTCTTTCCCTAATTTTTCCCTCATACTTGCAGGGATAAAAACTCTTCCCTTATTATCCACACTAAAAAAATAAGCTCCTACAAAAGTTTTCACCACTTTCCACCACTTTTACCCACAAAGTTATCCACATGGGGATAAAAAAATAAAAGGCGGAAGCAACCCGTAAGCCGAGTTCTGTTTTAGGTAGCCATCTATCTGGGGAACGGATCACTCCGTTCCTCAAGCAACCTACCCGAGGGAAGGGCGAGCAACCCTATCTCCCTCCTATTTGGTCTTGCTCCGGATGGGGTTTACCAAGCCTATCAGGTCGCCCTGATAGCTGGTGGGCTCTTACCCCACCTTTTCACCCTTGCCTCATTATAAAAATGAGGCGGTTTGTTTTCTGTGGCACTTTCCTTGGGGTCGCCCCCACTGGGAGTTACCCAGCATCCTGCTCTGTGGAGCTCGGACTTTCCTCAAGGAGCAAATGGATCTCCTTGCGGCTACCCAGTTGCTTCCACCTTTTTATATTTCAAGGTTCTAATAAGAATTGTAAACCAAGTATATACCCTAACAAGGGACTCTTGTCCCTTGCTTTTAAGCGCTTATTTTCTCAGATATATCCCCTAAAACTCTTCTCTGAATTTCTATAATTTCTTTTATACCACACCAAGCCAAAGTTAATAGTTTCTCAAGAGTAGAGTGAGAAAAAGCTCTATGTTCAGCTGTTCCCTGAATTTCGATATATTCACCCTTATCATTCATGACCACGTTCAAATCAACCTCTGCTCTAAAATCTTCATCAAAGCAGAGATCCAAAAGAAATTCCCCATCGACTATACCCACGCTAACAGCAGCAACAAAAAACTTCACAGGGAACTCCTCAATAACTCCTTCCATATAAAGCTTATATAAAGCTTCGGTAAGAGCAATAAATCCACCGTTTATAGAAGCTGTCCGTGTTCCACCATCAGCTTGAAGAACATCACAATCTATCCATACTGTCCTTTCACCAAGCCTATCAAGATCAACAGCAGCCCTTAAGGCTCTACCAATCATCCTCTGTATTTCAAAAGATCTTCCAGACGCTCTCCCTTTAATCATATAATCTCTCGGTGTTCTAATTTGCGTAGATCTCGGCAACATAGCATATTCAGCTGTTATCCACCCTTTCCCAGAACCCTTCAGAAAAGGAGGAACCTTGTCCTCCAAACTTGCTGTACATATAACTTGTGTATTTCCCATTTCTATCTTCACAGACCCTTCGGGATAAATCAGATACCCTCTTTCCATTTTGATAGGTCTAAGTTTTTCAGGACTTCTTCCATCTACCCTCGACATATATACGACCACTCCCCCATTTAAAATTTCCATATAGGTTCAAGAGGAAGAGATATATCTACATGACCCTTAAGGGTATCCAAGACCTTCCCATCTACTAGGAACTGAACCATTCTGATCTCTGGAAAACTCTTACAAACAGAATTAACTATGCTATATATTGTCATAAGCTCAGCATTACTTCCGCCAGGATGATTCTTAATGATTTCAGAAGAAAAATCCAAAAAAAGTACCCCCTTACCAACAAACACATGCTTTAATTCCACTCCTTGAGGAATTACCCTCTCTCTAGACTCAGACAGTATTTTAAAAAGATCCTTAACCATTTCCTCAATACTACTTTCAACTATCTCTCTAGTTCCCTCTACTAATTTCGCATACTGAGAATCTGGCAAGTACAGATAGATCAGCTTTTTGGATACTTCGGCCCTTTTTTCCTCTATCGAAGCCTTCTCAATTGGCATCTCCTTTACGGCTTTTTCTTCTTTTAGGAAAAACCTATGCTTAACCATGTAACCTACAAGGTGATATCCCCCCCAAATGGCTATAAAAACTATCGCTATAGCAGCTATAACCCTTCCCCATAGTATTCTCCTTCTATATTTTCTTCTCTCCGATCTTCTCATGACACTAACCCTCCATTACCTTATAGAAGAAAGATAAACGTCTAATCCATCAGCTAATAGCAAAGCTATCCTTTTTTGCCAAGACGAGGTTCTTAACAGTTTTTCATCCTTTGGATTACTCATAAAACCAATCTCTACCAACACTGCGGGCATCGCTGCTCCTCTTAAAACAAAAAACGGTGCTTGAGCCACCCTCTTTACAGGAGTTTCTAAGTTACCTTTACTCAAAGCCTTATAAACTTCCTCTGCCAATTTGGAACTCTCGTTTATTTTTACATTCTTCATCATGTCCTCTAGGATTCTAACAAGCATTTCCGTTTTACGCTTAACCTCCTCACTACCTAAGCCTACCTCCATATTCTCTCTCAAAGCCACAGCCATTGCAGAAGAGTCGCTCGGCAAAGACATGTAATAAACTTCACTACCATTAACTGAAGAAGAAAAACTAGCATTGCAATGAATGCTAATAAAAACATCAGCCCTCAGCTTATTAGCTATTTTCGTCCTTTCTTCTAATGGTATATAAATATCTTTGTCTCTCGTTAAGGCTACCCTATATCCCCGCTTTACCAATTCTTCTCTCAGATAAAGAGATATACTAAGAACAACATCCTTTTCCTTAGTACCCATTGGTCCAATTGTTCCAGGATCTGCGCCCCCATGTCCTGGATCTACAACTATAAGAAACTTACCCTTGCCCTTAACCTCTGCTTCTTCAGATCGAACAGAAATTCCCTGGGAAGGCCTTACTTCTGTAGCACTGGGAACTGGCGAAACAACCGAGGGAGAAGGCGCAGGTTGCCCTTTTCTTAATACATCCAACACAAGGCGAGGCGGTTGCTCTAAAATAAAATCTCTATAGATTGGGGTCCCCTCAACACCAACCTTTACCCTTGTCACACCTTCTCCAATTAAAATCTCAACATCTTTAACAAGACCATCCCTTATCTTGTAGACTTCCTCTTTTGAAGCTCTAACGGCCTTCAGGTTAACTACTATGTATCCGCCTTCAACCGAAATAGTATATTCCGGAATTTTAGAAAGATCAAAAACAATCCTAGTATAATTATTAGCAGAATAATATCTAACATTAGATAAAGAGAGAGACACATCAGGTTTGGTTGGAAGTATGCTAACTGGCGTTGCAGATGTAGACGGAGAAGGAGATACTTCCTCTACCTTACCAGGCAAGGGTAAAGTTGGCTTTTCAGATTGAGAACCTGAAAAAGAAGGCTCTCTTCCAAGAAACAGCAAATTTTTACTAGGGTCAAATTTTATAGATGTATTGCTCAAGATAAAACTAAGTGGGACGTATATTTTATTACCGACGGCTTTAGGAAAATTATCAAGAAGTTTGATCTTACCATCAACAAGAGCTGTTGGGTTATTTACCTGAAGTTGAAAAACTTTCTTCTCAATAACAAAACTGAAAGATCCATTTGTAGGATTATATTTAAAGTTTCCTCCTATAGCTTTAGCTAAATCTTCTGCAGAAACATAGTTTATACCATCAGAAACTATAATAGAGACGTTCCCCTTTTTCTCTCCATCGACAAACAAAGAAAGCTCTTGCCCTAAAACCCTATAGTGGGAAGCGAGAGAAAACAATAAGATTAAAAAAATTAAAAAGCTTTTTCGAAGCACCAAGAAACTCACTCCCCTCCAATCATTACATCCGAAACAAGTAAGGTGACTCCCCCCACATTACCGAAAAATATAAGATCTTTTCCCACATCCTCAATCTTACTAAAAAGCTCTAAAATGTTTCCAGCTATACTAATTCCCTTAACCGGGAAAACCATCTCACCATTCTCTATCCATAGTCCAGAAACCCCTAGAGAAAAATCTCCAGATATCAAGTTTACGGTATGCAAACCCATTACATCTACGACATACAATCCCCTTTTTACGCTTCTTAATATCTCCTCCGGACTTTTATCCCCAGGCATTACAAATAAATTAGTAATACCAACAGAAGGGACAGAGGCATACCCCCTTACAGCGTTACCCGTAGTTTCAACACCATCTTTAGATGCAGTATAAAGGTTATGGAGATAGGTCTTTAAGATGCCTTTTTCTATAACTTCCTTTCTCTTGGTTGGGAATCCTTCTCCATCAAATGGACTGCTACCCATCCCTCTATTTATTGTTCCATCATCTATTAGAGAAAAATGACTAGAAGCAACTTTATCCCCTAACTTATTCGCAAGTAAGGATTTACCTTTTTGAACGTTTTCAGCTGAGAGAAGGGTAGCAAACAAAGATATAAAATCACAGGAAACCTCAGGAGACAACACTAAGGGAAGCCTCTGACTTTTTATACGTTTCCCCCCAAGCAGGTTTACCGCCTTCTCAACAGTCTTTTCAACAACCTCAGACAAGTCCAAATCCTTAAAGAATCTCTTCTCTTGCCCATAATATCCCATCTCTTTTTCTCCTTCCCCAGAAGCTAAAACAGCAAGACCTACAGAAAAGAAGGTTCCCTCCTTACAAAGTAACATTCCTTCCGTATTAGCTAAAGCTATTTCGTATACACCATCATCGTACTCCGCTTTTCTAATTTTTTCGATTTTGGGGTGAGATCCCTTAGCTCTTTCATAAAGTTCCTCAACAACAGAAACTTTTTCTGACTCACGAAAGGAGAATATAGACCCATCAAAAATACATACCTCTGGATAATCCCCCGATGGAAATAGGAACTTTCTAAAAGGATCCGGAGAAGAAAGAGAAACACGTTTTAACGCTTCATCAGCTATACTTCTTAAAATATTAGGGTCAAAACTATTCGCGTGAGCAAAGCCCATTTTTCCATCTTTATCAATAACCCTTATTCCAACTCCTCCCCCTTTAGATTTCTCAAGATGCTCAAGACCATCATCACTTAAAGCAGCAGAAAAAACATCCTCATATACAACATAAGCTTCCGCAAAAAAAACGTTTTTAGTTTTTAAATAGTCCAAGATACTCGTTATCAAATCTAAATCTATCCACCTTGCCATGATGATTCAACCACCTCTTTTATAGCTTCTGCAGCTTCAATAACGTCCTCCCTTGTAACATCTTTATGCGTAACAAGTCTAACCCTTCTTTTAGAAACCACACTTATCTTTATTCCTCTCTCCAAAAGCTTTTTAGCAAGCGTATATGCATCTATTATACCAGGGAAAAGCATAAAATATACCATATTCGTTCTAACGGCCACAGGCTCTACAATTATTCCTTTTACCTCTGAAAGTTTTTTAGCAAGTATTTCTGCATTTTCATGATCCTCTTTCAATCTCTCGATCATCTTAGTCAAAGCTACTATACCACAAGCAGCTATAACGCCGGCCTGTCTCATCCCTCCACCCAAACGTTTCCTCATTTTACGAGCTTTCTCTATAAAATCTTTTCTACCAACTATCACTGATCCTATAGGAGCACTAAGTCCCTTAGAAAGACAAAACATTAGCGCATCTACACGCTCTACCATTTTCGCAGGTTCTATACCTAAAGCAATGCAAGCATTAAAAATTCTAGCTCCATCAAGATAAAGCGGAATATCATATTTGTTCGCTATATTAGCAACCTCATCTATATATTCCTTAGAGAGTGCAGTTCCACCAGCTCTATTATGCGTATTCTCTAACGTTATCAAAGCAGTTCGAGGAAAGTGAATGTTTTCAGGTCTTATAGCTTCTTCAAGCTCACTCAGGTTAAACATACCATTCTCATCATTAAGAGGGAAAACCTGGACCCCCGACAAAGCAGCTATAGCACCAACTTCGTAATTATATATGTGAGAGTTCTTGCCAACTACTATCTCATCTCCCCGCTGAGTATAAGTCATAACGGAAACCTGATTAGCCATTGTGCCAGAAACAACGAATAAAGCTGCTTCCTTTTTAAAAATAGAAGCTGCAAGCTCCTCAAGTTCATTAACTGTGGGGTCCTCTCTATAAACGTCATCACCAACCCTGGCTTTCATCATCGCTTCTCTCATTTCATCCGTAGGAGTAGTAACCGTATCACTTCTTAAATCTATTACTTTCATCCTTTTACTCCTCCTTTATTTTTCTCCCAATAAGATGGAAAATAATAACACTTTTTCTTAACCATATATTCTTGGTTTACCCAACCTTCAGGATAATCATGAGGATATTTATAATTTTGAGAACCAGGACGAAGATGCTCTGGAACGGGCTGTATTTCTCCCTTTTTTATATCCTCAAGTGCACTCTCAATACCCTTATAAGCAGAGTTACTTTTAGGAGCTAAAGCTATATACAAAGCAGCCTGTGCCAATGGAATTTTAGCCTCGGGCATTCCTATCCTTTCAACAGCTTCCATAGCAGCTGTAGCTACCAAAAGCGCCATAGGATCCGCATTACCTACATCTTCAGCAGCACATATCGCTATTCTTCTAGCTATAAACCGAGGGTCCTCACCACCAGAAATTAATCTTCCTAACCAATAAAGCGTCGCATCGGGATCACTACCTCTCATACTCTTTATAAAAGCAGAAATAACTGAATAATGCATATCCGCATCTTTATCATGAATTATATTAGCTCCTGAAGCAATATCTACATGAGCTTTTTCTATAGTTTTACTACCTTCAGACTTAGCTATGTAAAAAGAAAGCTCTAACCTATGCAGTAATGCCCTTGCATCACCAGCGGAAAGCCTAACAAGAAGATCAAGCGCTTCATCGCTTAGAGATACCCCTCTTCCACCCAATCCTCTTTTATCTCCCATTGCCCTTAGAGCTAATTCTCTTAACTCATCAGGAGATAATAACTCAAAATTAAAAACTATAACTCTCGATATTATAGGAGCATTAATCTCAAAGAATGGATTGTGAACAGTTGTAGCTATAAAGATAAAGTCACCCCTTTCAAGATAAGGCATTAGTATATCCTGCTGAAGCTTATTAAAATGATATATTTCGTCTATAAATAATATAGACCTCAAACCCATCTTTTTAAATGAGATAGCCTTATCTATAGCATCTCTCAGCTCCTTAACTCCTGAAGTAGCTGCATTAAGCTCTATTAGTTGAGCTTCAAACTCCGAAGATAAAAGTCTTGCAGTTATCGTCTTTCCTACACCAGGAGGACCGTAGAAAATTAAGGAAGGAAGAAATCCTTGAGAAAGAAAACCTTTAAGGGCTTTTTTAACAACTCTTTGCCCTATTATTTCATCAAGGTTTCTAGGAACAAACCTATATGGTAGAGGTTTTTCCACATGCTTCACCTCTATTAAATTAAAAACCCCGCGGTGCCGTATGCCCGAGGTTTTGAACCCAGTCCCCTCACGTGGGTGCCCCTTCTATTACTTCCGCGCCGAAACGCTTCCGCAATAGAAAGTAGGCTCCCTTTGGTTCTGGTGTTGGCTCAAAACCCTCAATCCCTACACACGAACACCGCAGGGATCAATTCTAGATAGATTTTAACATATATTTTAAAAAATTGCAAGTAAAACTAAGCTTTCTGCCTTGCTGTTACAAGAACTCTTAATCTCTCAGCAATTACAACCGCAAGAACAGCTTTGGCTATATCTACCCCAATAAACGGCAAAACCCCCACCTGAAAGGCCCTATAAAAATCGCCATTCATAAATAAAGCCAAACGCCACCATCCTAATAAATAAATCATTCCCAGCCCCAAAAAGCTCGAGAAAAATCTCTTTAAATATCCTTTCTTGCCGCTTCCTAATACACTTACTAGCATCGAAGCTATCGGGAAAGACCAAAGATATCCAGCTGTTGGTCCATAAAGATGAGCAACCCCCCCTTTAAACCCAGCAAATACGGGTAAACCCAAAGCTCCCATAAGAAGATATACAAGCTGACTAAACAAAGCTAATCTAGGAGTAAGAAGCATGCCTGAAAGTAAAACAAAAAGAACCTGAAGAGTTATTGGAACAGTTCCAATAGGAATACAAATTTGCGCCCCTATCGCAGTAAGAGAGGAAAAAAGAGCCACTTTTGTAATACTTTCAACTTTTGACACTTACTTCCCCTCCTCTTACTCTTAAGAATTTTCTTTTCCCTACCTGAATAATCCTCTCCTGACCCAAATTAACAAGATAGTATGGATCCTCTACCTTTACTCCATCTACTCTAACACCGCCTTGAGACAATAACCTTTTAGCTTCACCCTTGCTCGAAATCAAACCTCCCTCAACTAAAAGATCTATAAGAACCTTCTCCTTTTCAGAAAAAGTTTTGAGCGGGATTTCGCTCGGCAACTCTTTTTTAGAAAATACCTTTTCAAACTCCTCTTTTGCCCTCATAGCATCTTCTTCAGAATGATAAGTTTTAACAAGATTAAAAGCTAGCTTCATCTTGAGCTCTTTTGGGTGTATCTTTCCGCTTTCAATGCCTTTCTTAAATTCTTCAATTTCTTCTATTGAAAAATCAGTTAAGAGCTCAAAGTACTTTATCATAAGCGAATCAGGTATAGACATAATTTTACCAAACATCTCTACCGGTGGCTCATCTATACCTACATAATTTCCAAGGCTTTTACTCATTTTCTGAACTCCATCAAGCCCCTCAAGAATAGGCATCAGTACAGCAATTTGAGGCTCCTGTCCGAAGTACCTTTGAAGCTCTCTCCCTACAAGAAGGTTAAACTTTTGATCAGTTCCTCCTAACTCCACATCTGACTTTAGGGCTACAGAATCATAAGCTTGAGCTATAGGATATAGAAGCTCATGTAACCCTATAGGTTTTCCGTCCGAAAAGCGTTTCGCAAAATCTTCTCTTTCCAAAAACTGAGCCACTGTAAACTTGCCAGCGAGTTTTATCAGATCAGCAAAAGAAAGACCCTCCAGCCAATGGCTATTATAAGCAACTATAGTCTTATCTGGATCAAGAACCTTAAAGAATTGCCTTTTATAAGTAGCAGCATTCCTCTCTATCTCTTCTAAAGTTAAAGGCTTCCTCATCTCAGACCTACCCGATGGATCTCCTATCCTTGCTGTAAAATCCCCTATAAGAAAAACTACTTTATGACCCAGCTCTTGAAAATGACGCATTTTTCTTAAAAGAACGGTATGCCCAAGATGCAAATCCGGAGCAGTTGGATCAAAACCGGCTTTAACAACTAAAGGTTCTCCCTTCTCCAATTTTTTCCTAAGTTCTTCTTCATTAATTATTTCAACGGTTCCTCTTTTTATGATCTTAAGCTGTTCTTCAAGGCTAAGCAAATCCAAGTTCACTCCTTTCCCTTCCATACTATTTACTCTATTATAGCACTTTTAATTGCTTCGAGTGCTTTTTCTGCCGCATCCTTTTCTGCTTCCTTTCTGCTTTTTCCCACTCCAAAACCCAAAATTTGCCCTCTGAATAAAACTTTAACCCTAAATGTAGGCGCATGACTTGGACCTTCCACCGACACAAGTTCATACTTAGGAAGATCCCTAAACTTGCCTTGAAGAATCTCTTGCAACTCCGTTTTAGGGTCTTTCATTTTAAAGGATGAATTTCTAAGTTCCAATAATGCTAATTCAAACAATGGCAATAAAAATTTTCTTGCCTCTTCTAATCCACCATCTAAATAAATAGCACCAACTATAGCCTCAAAAACGTTAGCTAACGTAGACTTTTTTTCTCTAACTCCTTGTCTATTATCACCATTACCTAAGAGGAGAAAGGGACCCATTCCTATCTTATCGGCAAGATAGGCAAGGGTCCCCCTACTCACAAGTCTAGCTCTTATTAAAGCAAGCTCTCCTTCTTTCCTTTCAGGATATTGATTTAGTAAATACTCCGTGACTACCAGGGAAATAACAGCATCACCTAAAAATTCGAGTCTCTCATTATCTTTTTCAAGTCCATGTTCATGAGCATAAGAAGGATGAGTCAGGGCCTCTTTAAGTAACTCTATGTTTGAAAAACGATAAGAAAGGTTTTTCTGAAGTTCATCTATCATACCTTCCTAAAAACTAAAACAGCGTTATGTCCTCCAAAACCAAAGGAATTTTTAATAGCTACTTTTACTTTCGCCTCTCGAGCCTCGTTAGGAACATAATCAAGATCGCACTCAGGGTCAGGAACTTCATAATTGATAGTTGGATGAATAACCCCTTCATGTATTGCCAACAGAGTAGCTATCACTTCTGCCGCTGCCGCCGCCCCTAAAAGATGTCCTATCATAGACTTAGTAGAACTTATTGGTATTTTATAGGCCCTCTCCCCAAAGACCTTTTTAATAGCAAGCGTCTCAGTTTTATCATTAAGAGGCGTAGATGTCCCATGAGCATTGATATAATCTACTTCATCAGGAGATATGCCAGCTTTTTCTAAAGCTCTCATCATAGCTTTAACAGCTCCTTCTCCATCAGGAGGAGGGGCAGTTATATGATAAGCATCACAGTTTGCAGCATATCCAACAATTTCCGCGTATATTCTCGCACCTCTAGCTTTGGCCCTTTCCATTTCCTCCAGTACAACCACTCCTGCTCCTTCTCCCATTACAAATCCATCCCTCAGCTTATCAAACGGACGAGATGCTTTAGCAGGTTCGTCATTCCTTGTAGAAAGAGCCTTCATTGCAGCAAAACCAGCAACTCCAATAGGAGTTACTGCTGCCTCTGAACCTCCTGCAAGCATAACATCAGCATCTCCTCTGCAAATTATCTCAAATGCTTCTCCAATAGAATGAGCAGCTGCGGCACAAGCGCTAACAGGAGAATAATTTGGGCCCTTTGCGTTGTACTTTATAGCAACATAAGCTCCACTCATATTAATTATCATCATAGGAATAAAGAAAGGACTTATTTTAGATGGTCCCTTTTCTAGCAGGATCTTAATCTGCTCAAAAGATGTTATAATTCCCCCCTGTCCACTACCTATACAAACACCAAATCTTTCAGGAACAAGCTCCTCGGGAGTTAAGCCAGCATCTTTCATTGCAAGCGCAGAGGCAACAAAAGCAAATTGAATAACTCTATCTAAGCGCTTAATCTCCTTCTTATCAAGATAGGGAGAAGGGTCAAAGTTTTTGACTTCTGCAGCTATTTGAGAATCGAGTCCTGTTGGATCAAAAGAACTTATCTTATCTACTCCGTTCCTGCCCTCTTTAAGAGCTTGCCAGAACTCTTCCACACCTATTCCTATTGGGGATACTACACCAGCACCTGTAATAGCAACTCTTCGCAAGAATTTCACCCCTTTAATCTTCTATACCTAGCTTGTTCTTTATGTACTCAACTGCAGCCCCCACCGTGGTTAGTTTTTCAGCATCTTCATCAGGAATCTCAATGTCGAACTCTTCCTCTATAGCCATGATGAGCTCTACGATATCAAGAGAATCCGCTCCAAGATCATCGATAAAAGAGGCATCAGGTCTTATTTCTGACTCTTCTACACCAAGCTTTTCCACGACTATGTTCTTAAGCCTTTCAAGGATATCTTCCACCATGTTCACCCCCCTTCTCACATTACCATTCCTCCATCGATATTTATAACTTGCCCAGTTATATAACTTGCATCATCAGATGCAAGAAAAGCTACCACTTTAGCCACCTCCTCAGGTTTACCTATTCTTTTCAAAGCTATCTGCTCAAGAAAACGTTCTTTCATCTCTGTAGGCAGAGACGAAGTCATATCAGTCTCTATAAAACCTGGAGCAACAGCATTCACCGTTATACCCCTGCTCCCAACTTCTTTAGCAAGTGCTTTTGTGAAACCTATAACTCCGGCTTTCGCAGCAGCATAATTTACCTGCCCAACGTTTCCAATTTCTCCTATAACGGAAGTTATATTTATTATCCTACCCCAACGTTTTTTTAACATACCCCTTATAGCTTCTCTCGAACACAAAAAAACTCCTGTTAAATCTACTTCTATAACTTCCTGCCAATCCTGAATCTTCATTCTGAGCAAAAGCGTATCTTTAACTATACCTGCATTATTGACTAATATATCTACCTCACCAAGCTTAGAAGAAACTTCTTCAAACATCATTTTAACCTCTTCTTCAGAAGCAACGTTCGCCTTAATAGCTATAGCTTCCCCTCCACCCTCACGGATTCTCTCAAGGACCTCCTGCGCAAGTTTTTCGCTTTTGGCATAATTTATCGCTACCTTTACACCGCGAGAAGCAAGTTCAATAGCTATAGCTCTTCCTATACCACGTGAGGCTCCCGTAACCAAAGCCACCTTCCCAAGCAAGCTCATTTTAAATAACCTCCCCAAAAAAATCAAGCGCTTCCTTTAAAGTCTTTTCATCCTCAATTCTAAAAAGCTTCACATTTCTATCTATAGACCTTATAAGTCCAGATAATACTTTACCAGGACCAACTTCTATAAAAGCTCCTACTCCCTCATTTATCATCCATAAAACGGAATCAACCCATTTAACAGATGAAAAAGTTTGACGCATGAGTTTAATTTTTATCTCTTCGGCTTGCACCGTTGGCTTAGCATCTACATTAGCTACTATAGGAATTTCTGCATCCCTAAAATGAATTTTCTGGAACTCTTTCCAAAGCTTCTCTCCTACTTCTCTCATCAATTCACAGTGAAAGGGAGCACTCACGTTAAGCTCAACAACTTTTTTAGCGCCTCTTTCTTTAGCGAGGTTTAATGCTCTTTCAACAGCAGATTTATGTCCTGAAATCACTATTTGAGATGGGGAATTTATGTTAGCACATGATAAAACCTCTCCTAAAGAGACTTCTAAACAGATTTTTTCCACTTCTTCAACGGATAATCCCATTATCGCGCCCATTGAACCAACTCCCAGAGGAACTGCTTCTTGCATCCACTCTCCTCTCTTTCTAACAAGCTTTAAAGCATCAGAAAAGTCCAAAACATTAGAAGCTACCAGAGCAGTATACTCTCCCAAACTATGTCCAGCAAAAAAGGAAGGTTTTATTTCAGGTTTCAATTCTTTAAGAAGCCTCCAAAACGCAACTGAAACAGCCATTATAGCTGGCTGTGTATTATATGTCTTTGTAAGCTCCTCTTCTGGCCCCTCAAAGCAAAGTTTCTTTATAGGCAAAGCAAGTATTTCATCTGCTTCATCTAAAGTACTTTTAACTATTGGATACCTTTCAGCAAGTTCTTTACCCATACCAACATATTGTGATGCTTGCCCGGGAAAAACTACAGCATACTTCATTACCCCTCACCTCTCAAATATCTAGAAGACAAAACCTCTAAAACTTGATAAGCCTCTTTCATTATTTCTTCTATTATCTCCCTAGCAGGCTTTATATCTTTTATTAAACCAGCAATTTGCCCAGCCATAACTGATCCCCACTCTACATCCCCATCTATAACTGCAGCTCTAAGTTTTCCTGTTCCAAGCTTTTCAAACTCTTCTATAGGAGCTCTTATCTCTTCCAGCTTTTCAAATTCTCTCGTCAACTTATTTCTTAAGCATCTAACAGGATGCCCAGTTATACGAGCGGTAACTACTGTGTCTCTATCACCCGCATTAACTATCTTTTCTTTGTATTTTATATGAGCTGGACTTTCAGTAGCACAAACAAACCTAGTTCCCATTTGTATTCCTTCTGCCCCTAAAGCTAAAGCAGCTACTAAACCTCTGCCATCTGCTATTCCACCAGCAGCTATTACGGGAATACTAACAGCATCAACTACTTGAGGGACTAAAGCCATAGTAGTAAGCTCTCCTATATGACCTCCTGACTCGGTTCCCTCAGCAACAACGGCATCAGCCCCCTGTTTTTCCACCCTTTTAGCATGAGCAACAGAAGCTATAACAGGTATAACCTTAGTTCCTAACGGCTTTAAAGCATCTATGACTTTCTGAGGACTCCCTGCCCCAGTGGTCACCACAGGAACTTGCTCTCTTTTAAGAAGTTCAAGGACATCATCAACAAAAGGAGAAAGAAGCATAACATTGACCCCAAAAGGCTTATTAGTAAGTTCCCTCGCCCTTTTTATTTCCTTTTCAAGCCAATCAGCTGGAGCATTTCCAGCCCCTATTATTCCTAACCCTCCAGCATTCGAAACAGCAGCTGCAAGATCTGCATTAGCAACCCATGCCATTCCCCCTTGAAGGATCGGATACTCTATACCTAACATTTCTGTAACGCGTGTCTTAAATTTTACTACCATTCCATTATCACCCCTCCATAAGTCATACCCGAACCGAAGCTAACAAGCATCAATTTATCTCCCCTTTTTATTCTTCCATCCTTAACAGCTTCATCCAATGCTATAAATATTGTAGCTGCAGAGGTGTTTCCATATTTGTCCAGGTTAACTATCGCTCTTTCCTTACCTATTCCAAACCTCTCCAATATAGCATCTATTATCCTTATATTAGCTTGATGGAAAATGTACCAGTTTATATCTTCAGGAGCCAATCCATTTCTATCAAGTAAAGACTTCATAAAAGTTGGAATAACTTTCACAACGTATTTAAAAACCTCATTACCCTTCATATGAACCGTATGAAGCTTCTTCCTAACGGTTTCTTCGGTAGCAGGCATAGCCGCTAAACCAGCAGGGAGCTCTATATAATCTGCCTTCGTACCGTCAGATTTAAGCTCAAAATCTATTATGCCTCCACTATTGATCAACTTCATAACTATAGCTCCTGCCCCATCCCCAAAGAGAACACACGTATTTCGATCTTCCCAGTTAATTATCCTTGACAAAACTTCAACCCCTACGATTAAAACATTTTTCCAACAACCATTCTTTATACCTGGTTCTACAATAGCCATAGCGTAAACAGGACTTGTACACCCAGCTTGAAGATCAAAAGCACCAGCTATAGAGGCTCCAAGCATAGCTTGAACCCTACACGCAGTTGGAGGGAAAAGAGTATCAGGAGAATTAGTAGCAACGATAATCAAGTCTATTTCCTCAGGAGAGATTTTAGCATCATCCAAGGCTCTCCTAGCAGCCTCATAAGCAAGATGACATGTACTTACTCCTGGAGGAGCTATTCTTCTCTCCCTTATACCTGTCCGAGTTATTATCCATTCATCAGATGTATTTACCATTTTCTCTAGATCTTTATTAGTAAGAACATTATCTGGAAGATAAGACCCTACCCCCACTACCCCAACCCGAGCCAAGCTAACCACCACCTTCAAGCCGTTTTTTTATCTTTTCAAGCCCTTTCTGAAGTACAAACTCTCTTGCTACTTTAATAGCATTAAATATAGCTCTCCCTTTAGACCTACCATGAGCTACAATTATCACACCATTAACCCCTAAAAGAGGAGTGCCCCCGTAAGCCTCATAGTCAAATTCCTGCCATAGATCCCTAAGCATAGGCAACATAAAGAGAATACCTATCCGAGGAAGGAGCCTCTTCCCTATTTCTTCTTGAAGAAGCTTATAAACAGCCTCAGCAACACCCTCTATAAACTTAAGCATTACATTCCCAACAAAACCATCACACACCACCACATCAGCTATACCAAAGGGAATATCCTTACCTTCGACATTACCTATAAAGTTTATATCTGAAGAAGACTCTAAAATTTCATAAGTCTCCTTTATAACTTCGTCTCCCTTTCCTCTCTCTTCCCCAACTGTTAAAAGCCCAACCCTAGGATTCTCCACACCAAGTATTGTAGACATATAAACGCTTCCCATGATTGCAAACTGATATAGGTTTCTGGGCTTACACCCCACAGTTGCTCCAACATCTATTAAAAAGGTTCTACCCTTTAGAGTTGGAATAGCGACTCCTAAAGCAGGCCTATCAATCCCCTCTATTCTCCCTAAACCTAGAAGAGCACCAGCAACCACAGCACCAGTATTCCCCGCTGACACAAAAGCATCTATTTCTTCATCTTTCAATAATTTCATAGCCTCCCAAATGGAAGATCTCCTTTTTTTCCTTATAGCCTCTACAGGAGTCTCCCCCATTCCAACGCTTTCAGGGGCATGATATATTGAAATACCTTTAACCTTACCTTTCTCAAAACCAAGACGATTAAGGGTTTCCTCTATCAAAGGCTCATCTCCAACAAGAATTATTTCCTCATTAAGTTCCCTTGCAGCCATAACAGCTCCCTTAACGGTTTCCTCAGGGGCATAATCTCCTCCCATCGCATCTAGAGCGATTCTCATACCTTCTCTCCTCCTTTCTCTCGAGAAACAACTATAAAGTATCCAACAAAAACCTCAAGATCGTCAACATAGGAATGAATGGATATTAAATACTTGTTCCCCTTTCTCTTTGCAACCCTTCCTCGAGCAACTATTCTATCACCAACTTTAACAGGGTATTTAAAACTAACTCTTGCCCTACCTATTAAAACCTCTCCCGACCCAATTAAAGCCATAGCAAGTGAACTCGCCTGAGCAAAAGTATAAATTTCCCTAATTATATCACTATTTTTGAAGGCCATTTCTTTCGTCGCTTCAAGTACAGAAATCGCCCTCTCATTCAACTTTAACTCTATGAGATCTCCGGTCATCTCTTCAGGAGACATAGAACGAAGAGCACTTCTTGCCTTCTCAGCCATCTCTTTCATACGCTCTCTAACCTCAGGAATACCTAATCGAGCTCTATCAAAACGAATAGTAGAAACACTAACCTTCAAAATATCAGCAAGCTCCTCATCAGTAAGGAAAGGATTATCTTCAACAAGCTTTCTTAAATTCTTTTCCCTCTCTATCTTCCTAAGCCTTCTTATAGCTCTGTAAGATTCCCTTTTCAACCACAACACCTCATAAAATCTACTATTAATACCTGCTTACAAATTATATCAAAACCCCCTTTTTTGCTCAAGGCAAATCTATCTTAAAAATATATTTCTCTCCCAAGAGTCCTTCTGGTATAATAGACATTAATAAATTAACTTTAAGGAGGTGTATTAGAATGCGTAAGGGAATTATAATCTTAATTCTCGCGAGTTTTCTTATTAGCATATGTAGCACAGCTGGAGCTACAGTCTTTATAAGAATCACTACTGCAACTACTGGAGGAACCTTTTATCCTGTTGGTGTGGGCATGGCCACATTATGGACAGAGAAACTTAAAGGAGAGGGAATCGAAGCAAGGGCAATGTCCTCAGCTGGATGGGTAGAAAACGTAGATATAATGAGGAAAAAAGAAGCAGAAATTGGAATAATGCAAGGTTTAGCACAAGTTTTAGCATGGGAAGGGAAAGACATGTTTCAAGGTAACCCCTACAAAGAGATGAGATCAATGTTTTCCCTTTGGCCCAATGTAGATCATTTTGTACTCGTTAAGGAAAAGGTAAAAACTGGAACTGCTGTAGATATAAAGGGAACCCGCTTCTGTCCAGGAGCTACAGGAAGTGGAACACTTGTGTCTACAAAATACATAATGGAAGCCATAGGAATAACCTTTAAGGATATCCAACCAGAATTCGTCGGATATGCAGAAGCAGCAAGAGCGATAATGGATGGTAGACTCGATGGAGCTTCCATAATAGCAGGGCCACCAGTATCTGCAGTAACAGAACTATTTGCAGCTCCCGGAGGACCTAAAATAAAGGTCTTAGATTTCACCGATGAACAACTTAAGAAAGTTCAAGAAGTTCTCCCCTTTTACTTCCGTTACATAATCGAACCAGGAACCTATCCTAATCAGAATGAACCTATAAAAACCATAGCACAGCCTAACTGGCTTGCTGTTAGACAGGACGTTCCTGCAGATGTGGTTTACAAGCTAACAAAAACAATATGGGAAAACCTGGATTACATGGTAAAGGTTCACAAAGCTTGTGAATTCTTAAAACCTGAGAAAGCTTTAGAAGGATTAACTGTTCCACTTCATCCAGGAGCTTATAGATACTACAAAGAAAAGGGAATGAAAATACCCGAATATCTAATTCCACCAGAAGAAAAAAAGTAAGAAATTGATTCTTTTTGAAAAAACAAAAGGATGGGTTCTCTTCGAACCCATCCTTTTATAGTTTTAGCCCCTCGATGGGAGGGATAAAAATTGAAAAGGACTCTTAAAGGAAAATACAAACTATTAGCGAGTATAATCGCTATTTCATTTTCGATTTTTGAACTGTGGGTCAACAGCTTCGGTATAATGCTCGACATAAAGAGAAACGCTTTACATCTAGGATTTTTGCTAATGTTGGCCTTTTTGTTCTACCCAGCTACATCAAAATCCGATAAGGAAAAGCCAACAATTTTAGATCTTCTATTATCTTTGCTGGGTTTATCTGTAGGACTATACATTCTTATATTTTACGACGATCTCTTCACCAGAGCAGGTATAGCTATAACTAGAGATTATATATTTGCTATAATTTGCATTATACTTCTTCTTGAGGCTTCGAGAAGAACCGTAGGACTGGTTTTTTGCGGATTAGTGGTCTTCTTTCTACTTTATGCTATATACGGCTATATTTTCCCGGGGATCTTCAAACACCCAGGGGTAAGTTGGACAAGAACGCTTTACAGAATGTATCTTACATATGAAGGGATTCTCGGAACAACTTTATCGGTATCATCAACTTTTATTTACCTTTTTATCCTTTTTAGTGCTTTTCTTGAGGTTTGTGGAACCGCAAGCTTTTTCAATGATTTAGCATTAGCATTAGCAGGCTCGAAACGCGGAGGACCGGCATTTGTAGCCGTTATAGCAAGCGCATTAATGGGAACGCTTAGTGGAAGCGCTGTTGCTAATGTTGCAACTACTGGAACTTTCACTATCCCCTTAATGAAAAAGGTGGGATACAAACCTCACTTTGCTGGAGCTGTCGAGGCAGCTGCCTCAACAGGAGGGCAAATTATGCCCCCAATAATGGGAGCTGCTGCCTTCATTATGGCATCCTTCCTTCAAATATCCTATGTCAACATTATGATTGCAGCCATAATACCTGCTCTGCTTTATTATCTTGCCATAGCTGCAAACGTATATCTTGAAGCCAGAAGATTAAACCTTCAAGGCGTTCCTCCAGAAAACCTTCCATCATTAAAAGAGGTCCTAATAAAAAGAGGTTTTATGATAGCTCCTTTAATAGTTATAATGTACCTCCTATTAACGGGAAGAACACCCTTAATGGCTGGCTTTGGAGGAATCATAACAACAGTATTAGTGAGCTTTATAAGAAAAGAAACAAGATTAACTTTTAGAAAGCTTGTCAAAGCCCTCGAAGAGGGAGCCTATTCAGCTCTTCAAGTGGGTATAGCTTGTGCAGCTTGTGGAATAATTGTAGGAGTAGCAGCGGTAACTGGAATAGGCTCTATTGTAGCTTATAGTCTCATAAAGCTTTCTGGTGGCATTCCTCTAACTGCTCTTTTTATGGTGATGATAGCATGTATAATTCTTAGTATGGGACTACCTTCAACAGCCCTCTACATAGTAGTAGCAACAGTCGCAGCACCAGCTCTTATTAACTTAGGATTTTTACCCTTAGCAGCTCATTTCTTTGTCTTCTATTTTGGAGCGCTCTCAAACGTGACTCCACCTGTTGCTCTCGCTTCTTACACGGCAGCTGGATTAGCAAATTCTGATCCTACCAGAACAGCAATAACAGGACTTAAGTTAACACTAGCTGGTTTTATCATTCCCTTTGTATACACTTTTAATCCAGTACTTTTAGCTCAAAACATATCTTTTATCCCTCTTTTAATATCGTTAGCTGAGTGTATCATAGGAATTGCAGCACTAGCTATAGGGACAATTGGGTATACATGGAGAGAAATTAAGCTTTGGGAAAGAAGCTTGTTTATTCTTGCTGCTATTTCATTATTACTCCCATTGAAGATGTCTTCCTTTTATGGTATAGTTCTCCTTAGCTTACTTATATTGAAGGAAAAATGGAAGCGTTAAGAGCAATAAACATTTCTAAAAGATTTGGAAATATCCAAGTCCTAAAGGAAATAAGCTTGTTTGTTAAGAAAGGAGAGGTCCTATCTATAATAGGACCAAGCGGATCAGGTAAAAGTACCCTTTTGCGCTGTTTATGTGGCCTGGAAAAAATAGATTCCGGAGAAATATTTATAAACGGTGAACCCCTTTCCACAGGAAAATTCAGTCATAGAAATCTTGCAACAAAAATAGGAATGATCTTCCAAAGTTTTAACTTATTCCCTCACATGACTGCGCTTGAAAATGTAATGCTGGCTCCAATAAAAGTTAAAAAACTAAAGAGAAGCGAAGCAGAAAAGCTTTCAAGGGACTTGTTGGTAAGAGTGGGACTCGAAGACAAGATGTTTTACCGACCATCTCAGCTCTCAGGGGGGCAACAGCAAAGAGTAGCTATAGCAAGAGCCTTAGCTATGCAACCAGACATAATGCTCTTTGACGAACCAACATCAGCACTTGACCCAGAACTTGTAGGAGAAGTACTTGAGGTCATTGCTCAACTTGCAAAAGAAGGTATGACTATGATAATAGTAACTCATGAGATGCTCTTTGCCAAAGATATATCTCACAGAGTTATTTTTATGGATGACGGAACCATAATAGAAGAGGGAAAACCAGAAGAAATTTTTACCAAACCAGTTAATCCAAGAACGAGGACCTTTTTAAAAAGGCTCCTTCCACATTTTGGAAGCTCATTAATAGAAAAGAGGGAAAACCTTGATATTGGATTTTAGTATAGTCCTTCCATATCTTTCAACATTTTTAAAAGGAACAAAAGTTACCATAGAGGCAAGCGTTTTAGCAATACTTATAGGGCTTGTAATAGGCACCATAGTAGGCATCGGCAGAGTTATACCTTCTAAACCAATAAATCTTATAGCCTGGCTTTATGTATACGTAATAAGAGGGACTCCTCTTTTAGTTCAGCTTTTTGTAATATATTTTGGCCTGCCTTCTATCGGAATAGAGTTAGAAGCATTTACAGCTGGAGTAATAGGTTTAGGAATTAATAGTGGAGGATATGTAGCTGAAATCGTTCGAGGAGGAATAGAAGCAGTTCCAAAAGGTCAAATCGAAGCTGCAAAAGTCTTAGGTCTAAATTACTTACAAACCATGTGGCATATCATCCTCCCACAAGCAATAAGAAACATGCTTCCAGCTTTGGGAAATGAATTCGTAACATTAGTAAAAGAGTCTTCATTACTTTCGACACTGGCTATAATTGAACTAACCATGGTAGGGCAACAAGTTAGAAGTGTTACTTTCGCATCTTTTGAGGTTTTCATCGTTGTCGCTTTAATCTATCTTATTATAACTACAGTTGTTAGTATGCTAGTAAGATATATAGAAAGGAAGTGGCAAGTAAGATGAAAAAGTTATCAGAAAGGGTTTCAAATCTTGAAGTTCTGTCCATTTTAGAGGTAGCAGCAGGTGCTTCTCCCGAGTGTATAGACCTTACCGTAGGAGAGCCAGATCTACCCCCTGATCCTCTAGTTAAAGAAGGAATAATAGAAGCTCTCGAGAAAAACTTAACAAAGTACACAGCAGATGAGGGAATTCTAGAACTAAGAAAAGCTGTTGCAGATGATCTTAAAGAACGATACGGAGTTTCCTATGATACCGATGAGATAATAATCACACAAGGAGGAGCAGGAGCAATATTTTCAAGCTTACTAGCATTGCTAAATGAAGGGGACAAAGCCATTCTTCAATCGCCGTGGTATTCTGGACACCTGAGAGCTTTAAATTTACTTAGAGTCAAATCTTTTCCTCTGAAAACTTTTGAAAAAGGATACCCATTAGAGATAAACCTAGAAAGCCTTCCTCAAGATGCAAAGATAATCTTTCTTTGCTCTCCCAATAATCCCACAGGCATGATCTTAAAGCACGAAGATCTAGAAAAAATCCTCTTTTTTGCTATTCAGAACGACCAAATAATACTTATTGACATAGCTTATGAGGCTTTAACTGACAGTGGAAAAGTACCTTTACCTATAGAATTCAAAAAGGGAAAGGAAAGAACTATAATAATAGGCTCTTTTTCAAAATGCTATTCTATAACAGGCTTAAGAATAGGATATGTAGCAGCTCCTAAAGACATAGCTGTTGGAGTTAAAAAAACTATATCTACCTTTAGCTTTTGTGCTAACTCGATAACTCAATATGGTGTACTGAAAGCCTTTAGATGCGGAAATCCAAACTTCCCTTCATTGAGAGAAGAGTTTAAAAGAAGAAGAGAAATATGTACAGAAATATTACACAAAGCTGGCATTAAGTTTGCCAAACCTGAGGGAGGTTTCTTCTTATTTCCATATTTTGAAGACGGAAGAAAAGATGTGGAAAGAGCCAAATTTCTAGTAGAAAAAGCTAAGGTCATAACTGTACCTGGATATCCATTTTTTGGACCAGACGGTAAAGGACATTTACGCATCGCCTTGACCAAACCAATAGAAACTTTAAGAAAAGCCTTAGAGCAAATAGTTTCAGCCCTTCCAAAATAAAAAAGGGGGCTTTAAAGCCCCCTTTAATTTTATTGTTTCTGCTTAAACCATTTATCTGTTAGTGCTTGAAGTTCTCCACTTTTTCTCATCTCTTCTATAACCTTATTTATCGCCTCAAGTAACTTTACGTCCTCCTTCCTTAAAGCTAACGCCTTTCCCGCTTCAGTTATAACCTGATCAAAGGCTATCTTAATTTTCCCCTTAAAATCTTTACTCTCGCAGAACTCTATAGCAACAGGTTTATCCATTAAGGTAGCGTCAGCCCTACCAAGAACCACTTCTCTGACACAATCATCAAACTTTTGGAATCTTTTCATAGTAACATTAGGAATAGCAGAACAGAAAGTGTCCTGAACAGTACCAAGTTGAACAGCTATAGTCTTACCCTTTAGGTCATTAAGGGTTTTTATAGAATTATCATTAGCTCTAACTACAAAAGAACTAAGGCTTATATAGTAAGGTACAGAAAAAGCAACCTTTTTGGCTCTTTCCGCCGTTGCAGACATTCCAGCAGCAATAATATCTATTTTCCCAGCTAAGAGTGCCGGAATTAGCGAATCGAAAGGCATATCAACCCATTCTAACTTTTTCCCTATCTTTTTAGCGATCGCTTCCATAAGATCAATATCAAAACCAACAAGATTATTATTCTTGTCTCTAAATTCAAAAGGAGGATAAGTGCTTTCGGTTCCCACTTTTAGGACGTCTTTTTTCATCGCATCTCCAAAAACCATACCAATTCCCGCAAAACTAAGCGAAAGAACAATTAATACTAACAGCACGTAACGTTTCATCTTGCCTACCTCCTTTGAGATTTATTTTTTCTAACAAATTATAACACACAGGAACGAGCCTCGTGATATAATTTTAAAAAAGCTTAACTTAAAGGAGGTTGATGATGTTTGAAAAGATCGTTGATACTTGCGACTTTCCTATCATTCCTTCTAATAATTTTAAACACAGTTTGGGCTCAAAGCGGAGCTCAAAATATTAACTCACTAGCAGACGAGGTGAAGCAACTTTTTTCGAAAGGAGACTATAAAAATGCTCTGCTAAAAGCGAGAGAACTCTACCTCAGTATATGGAATAAGTCCCCCCTATTCTACTCTAAAGCAATACTTGTGGAAAACGAACCTGAAGGTGTAGGAATGTATATAGAGAAAAAGGATAATAAGTTTGCTGAAGGAGATCCAATATATATTTATGTTGAACCTATGGGATATACAGTGAATAAAAAGGGAGAAACTTACTCCTTTGGACTTATAGCCGATTTTGCTATACTAGACAACGAAGGAAATCACCTTTATGAAAAGAAAAACTTTGGAACCTGGAGCATGGAATCCAAAGACTTCAACACAGAATTTTTCCTATTCTTAAGATATTCCTTTACAGGTATAAAACCTGGGAAATATAGGATTATAACAACACTAAGAGATATAAACGATCCTAACAAAAAGCTTGACATAGATACACCTATAGAAATTGTTCCGAAGCAATAAACTAAATTTTCCTTTAAAAGCTATATACAAACACTCCCTCCTTAAGATTTACTTAACTTCAGTTACTCCTATATCCAAGCCCTTATAAGGTAGCTTAATTCTGCTTAAAAATCACTATCTTGCTGTTTTTCTACATTTGCTTCTGTTAATAGAATAGAAAACCTCTCAAAGGAGCACACCCTTTAATCCCTACAGGGGAAATAGAATCTCTTACGATCTAGTAATAGTCGTTTTTATCTCTAATGAACTTTTAACCGAGATATTTGTAGAGTAAGGCTAAAGGCTTGCCACATTATGAATAGTTAGACAAACTCTGAACTTATGCAAAAAACTTTTTTCTCTCACTCAATATTTCTTCTAAAAAAGAAGCCACACCATCATCCGCATTGGAAGGAATTATGAGATCTGCCTCCTTTTTAACCTCCTCAGGAGCATTTTCCATAGCTACTCCCAAACCAGCTTTTCTTATAGCATCTATATCATTAAGGTTATCCCCAACAAAAACGATTCTATCCAAGGGTATTTCATAAAATTTAGAAAAGAAATAAAGAGAAACTTCCTTTGAGCACTCAGGACCATAAATTTCAAGAAAAACCTCATCATCAACTTTAGAGTTCATTACAAAGCTTAACCCCTTTCCGCAAGATTCACTAATGAACATTTCAACCTTCTCAACTTTTCCAACAACCACAAGCTCATTGAAAGAAAGGGACATCTTAAAAGCTTCCACAATATCATTAAGCAAAATTGCATTGAAAACAGATTTTTCAAAATAAGAAGAAAACTTAGAATCATGAGGAAAAATTTTTTCCATCACTATATAAGGAGAAGTAAAAGAAGGGATAAAAAGCATAGAAAACAAACCTAAGTCTTTTGCAAGACAAACAGCTTCGACCAGTTTACTCCTGGGAAAGTTCACAAGCCTATAAACCTCCATAGGGTCAAAAGAAACCATCAAAGCGCTATTTTGAAAGGAAACGAGTCCTCCAATATTAAGTGCCTCTATATAAGGTTTAGCTGAAGGAAAAGTTCTTCCCGTAGATATAGTAATATTAAGTCCACAAGCACAAGCTCTCTCTATAGCTTTAATAACCCTCGAAGTTAAAATCTTCTGAGGGCTCAAAAGAGTCCCATCCAAATCAAAAACTATTAGCTTGTACTTCATTCCACTCTTCCTACTTCCCAGAAAAATACCTCTAACCCTTCTTCCCTAACCTGTTCTCTTTTCCTCATATCTTTAAGGGCCTCTAAGAGAAGTTTTTCCTTTTCACCTTCAGCTACCACCAAAAAGGCTTCATTTAATGCAGGCCATATGGGAGTTCCAAGATGAAAACCTGTATCTCCTTTTCCTTTTACCAAGCTCCATTGAGTATAGCCATCCACCTTTAGCCTTTCCAAGAGAATTTTAATGTCTTCCTCTAAAGTTGAATTCCCCACAATAAGAAAAGCTTTCAATTTAATCACCCCATATCAAAGATGTTATAATAATAGACATGAAAAGACCTGTAAAGCTAACTTTAATTATAACACTTTTCGTATTATTAAACCTTATTACCACCCCTATACACTCTAAACCTATTCCGTGGAATAAATTCGTTAGAGAATTATCTGTTATTTCCAATCTTCACACCAACTTAGCCTTAACAAAATCAGCCCTAAAAGACTTCAAAAACAATCCCATAACAAGAGCTGAAGCCTTACTCCTAACTATAGAAGCTCTAGGACTAAGCTTCGAAGCTAACCTTCTTCAAGAAGTTGATCTTAACGAACTTGATGAGCTTCATCCTTCCCTAAGAGGAGCTGTCAATTTATCAATATTAATGAAACCTCCATTGATAGGTCCAACGAAAGTCCCATCCATTAAATGGCTTAAAGGAAACCTTGATGAGAAAGAAGCTAAATCTTTGATTGAAAGAGCCTTACACTTAAAAAATACAGGGGGGAAGGTTTCCTTTAAGAAAAAAATAGACAAAGACCTTGAGCTCTATTGGGAAAGAAGCTTGAATCCTAACCTCTACATATCTTATCTGAAGTTTAATCCCCAATCTGATAGTTTAAAATTAGGAATCGAGTTAGCAGGAAGCCAAGTACAAAATAAGGAAAGACTTAGCGACATATGCAGAAGAATGAATGCTATAGCTGGGATAAATGGTGGTTTCTTCAAATCCGATGGAGAACCAGTAGGAGCACTTATGATTGATGGGGTCTTAATAAGCGAACCTCTACCTAACAGAGGTTGTTTTGGGTGGAGTAATAAAGGTAAATTCATATTCGGAAAGGTTAGTTGGGAAGGAAGCATAAGAAGCCAGAATGGCCTTACAATAACTATAGATGGTCTAAACAGAAAGCCTAATAAAGATGAAGAACTTATAGTTTATACCCCTTTCTACGGAGAAATATTAGATCTTGGGAAAGAAAGCACTATAGCCACAATTAGAGGAGAAAGAGTATACGAAGTGAAAAGGAGCCAAATAGAAGTTATTCCTAAAGATGGCTTCATTATAGTAGGCTATGGAGAAAGAGGTAACATCCTTTATCAACTTCAAATAGGTGAAAAGGTTTCTGTAAAGGCTTACCTAATTCCAGAAAAGAAAAGCCCTATATGGAGAGAAGTTAGTTTTCTCATCCAAGGCGGCCCCACTCTAATTGAAAATGGAGAAATTGTAAACGATGATGAAGGTTTTAATCACAACCTTATAAACAAAAAGCACCCGAGAACTATAATAGGAGAAACAAGGAGTGGACATATAATACTCATGGTTATAGATGGAAGAAATCCCATTAGAAGTGAAGGATTAACTATAGAAGAGCTTAAGATCATGCTAAAGAATTTAGGTCTTAAAAATGCCCTTAACCTAGATGGAGGGGGATCAACCACCTTGTACTTACAAGGGAAGCTTTATAATACCCCTTCAGATGGAAAAGAAAGAGAAATAAGTTATGCTTTACTTATTTTAAATAAAAAGAAAGGTGAAAAATTATGAAAAGGTTTATATGTATTCACGGCCATTTCTATCAGCCACCAAGGGAAAACCCTTACTTTGAGGAAATTTTTAGGCAGAAAGAAACATCCCCTTTTCACGACTGGAATGAAAAGATATATTATGAAAGCTATTTACCAAACTCTGCATCAAGAGTTCTGGATGAAACCGGTAGAATACTTGAAATACTGAATAATTACAATCATCTGAGTTTTAATTTTGGACCTACACTTATATCTTGGCTTAAGAAAAATTATCCTGAATTTATAACCCTCTTAAGAGAATCAGACCTGTACAATATTAAACACTTTGGTTTTGGAAATGCAATAGCCCAGCCTTATAGTCACATAATAATGCCCCTTGCAAAAGAAATAGATATAAGAATTCAAACGGTTTGGGGAATAAAATCTTTTGAAAACACCTTTTACAGAAAACCAAGTGGAATGTGGTTACCAGAAACAGCTGTAGACCTTAAAACCTTAAGGATCTTGCATAATGAAGGTATAAAATTTGTCATTCTTGGAGCCCATCAATGTGAAAAAGTGAAACCTCTTGACGGGCAATGGATAAATGTAAACGAATGGTCTTTAAACATAAATAGGCCTTATAAGGTTTTTCTCGAAAAAGATCAATATATATGGGTATTTTTCTTTCACAGACCTCTATCAGGAGAGCTATCTTTTGGGAGTATGCTCAGAAATGGGGATCTTATGGGAGAAAAACTGATTCAAGAAAGCCTAAAAACAGAAACTCTTCCAAGTATTTTACTACTAGCTTGCGATGGAGAAACTTTCGGACACCACCACAAATTTGGCGAAATGGCACTCTCAAGAGCCATCAAGAAAATCAAAGAGAGTAACGTAGCTGAAATTGCTCCTTTAGAGTATATACTCAGACTCTTTGAGAATCTCCCGGCCTGGGAAGCAACTATAAGGGAAAACACATCGTGGTCTTGTGCTCATGGGTTAGGAAGATGGCAAGAAGATTGCGGTTGCTCTACTGGTGGCGAACCTAACTGGCATCAAAAGTGGAGAGCTCCGCTAAGGGAAGCTATAAACTTCCTTGTAGATAAAAGCGATGAGCTTTTTGAGGACTTATCAGAAAAACTCTTTAAAGATCCACTAAAAACTTTAGAAGAATACATAAACCTTGTTGAAGGTAAAATAAGTCAGGAAAGTTTCTTAAAAGAGTATTTTAAAAATCCTGAAAAAAACGCACTCCTAGGTCTTAAGCTTCTTGAACTTCAAAGAATGAAGATGTTCGCTCAAACATCCTGTGGATGGTTTTTTAGTGATATTTCAGGCACAGAAACAGTTCAAATATTAACTTACGCTTCAAGATGTATTTTTCTATACAAGGAGATCAGCGGAATAGATATAGAGTCCAGTTTCAAAGAAATTTTAAAAAGGGCTATAGGAAATAGACCCAAATTTCACAATGGAGAGGTCGTATACGAAAAACTCGTTATGCCATGGATATATGACAAGGAAAAGCTCCTCGCAAGCGCCGGTTTTCTTTCAAGAATAAGAGGGAAAAATTTCAATATGGGAACTCTTAATGTAAACGCTCAAGTGTTCTTCTTTCCAAACATAGGAGAAACCTCAATAACCTCAGGCGAAGTACAGGTAAAGGATTTAAGAACCAGCGAAAAAAGTAAATCTTTCTTTATAGGACTTAAATTTAAAGATTTACATCAACTAATATTTCTCTTAGATTTAGATCCAGATAGAATTAAAAGTATCAATGAAAAACTAATACAACTTAGCATATCCTCACACCATAAAGAAGAGATCCTTGAGTTAGTAAAGAGCCTCAAGCCTTATGCAACTTACGATTTAAGAATACTTCCTACTGACTATAGAGAGGAAATTTTAAACTCCGATATAGCTAAGCTAAAGGAGAGGTTAATAGATATAGCAGAAAGGATATATAAAGAAAACAGAGAGATCATAGCAACTTTAAGGGATATGGAAGTAGAAATTCCCCCATTAATAAAGGAATCTATAAATATCTTTTTTGAAAATTTAATTCGAAATAACTTTCAAAACCATGACCAGCCCCTATGGACCCACGGTTATACAAACATGCTTTTCTCTATAATAGAAGAAGCCTCTTCTTTAGGAACTACAATAAAATTAGAAGCCTTAGCTCCTAACTTAGAAAATAGGTTTAAAGAGCTTTTCAAACTCTATATTGACACCAAAGAAGAAAGATACTTAGAAGAAATAGAGAATATAATAAATATTTTCTGGAATCTTAAACTCTACTTAAACATTTGGAGGATGCAAAATGACACTTTTAATGCGTTAAAGACCCTTGATAAAGAAAAAATGAGTAAAAGATTAAGGGAAACTCTAATTAAGCTTGGATTTTCAGAAAAGCTAGTAAAAAAGGAGGGATAAAATGTGGACCAAGATCCCAGAAGACCCACATTAGGTAAATCACTCATGGACATATGGGCAAACGATCCCTACTTCAGATCTATAGCCTATTTCTCAATGGAAATAGGACTTGACCCTAAAATACCCACTTATGCTGGAGGCCTAGGTATATTAGCAGGAGACACTTTAAAATCTGCCGCTGACCTTAACATTCCTATGGTTGGAGTAACGCTACTTTACAGAAAAGGTTACTTCAAGCAACAAATAGATAAGGATGGTCTTCAACGTGAGCTTCCAGAAACTTGGCATCCTGAAGAAAGATTACATCTTTTACCAAATGAAGTAAGTGTAACAATAGAAAACAGAACCGTTAGAATAAGAGCCTGGGAATATACTATCATAGGAGCAACAGGATATAGGGTCCCAGTATATTTTTTAGATACTGATTATGAAGCCAATCACCCAGAAGATCGAAAATTATCTTGGTATCTTTATGGAGGCGACCTTCGCTACAGGTTATGTCAAGAGCTAGTTTTAGGTGTGGGTGGTTTGAGAATGTTGAGAGAACTTAGATATAACAACATTAAAACCTTTCATTTAAATGAGGGTCATGCAGGTTTTATTACGCTTGAGCTTTTAAGGGAGCAAGGTTATGAGGATTATAACAAAATAAGAGAAAAAAGCGTTTTCACTACTCACACCCCAGTAGCTGCAGGTCATGACATATTCCCATATGATTTAATAGATAAGGTTATGCAAGCTCCTTTCCCTGATTATCTAAAAAACATGCTTGGCGGAGAAGGAGTAAGTATGTCAGATCTTGCCTTCAAATACAGCAGGTACGTTAACGCCGTAAGCGAAAAACACAGAGAGGTAACTAAAAAAATATTCAACTTAGAAAATGTAGATTACATAACCAATGGGATTCACTCATACACATGGGTTTGCCCAGGAATGAAAAACTTGTTCACAAAACACATAAGAGGTTGGGAAAACGACCCAAGTAGATTAGTTAGAGCTTTCTCCATACCTGATGAAGAATTATGGAAGGCCCATCAAGCAGCAAAGCTCAGGCTATTAGCTCATGTTCTTGAAACAACAGGTGTTGAGCTCGACCCAGACATATTAACTATAGGCGCAGCTCGACGCGCTACAGGTTACAAGAGGTTAGACCTAATATTTAAGGATGTGAAACGACTGGTAGAAATATGTGCGGGAAAGGTCCAATTTATATTTGCAGGTAAAGCTCATCCAAAAGACGAGGAAGGCAAAAAGATAATACAAAAGCTAATAAAGATGGCCTCAGAGCTTTCAGGAGTAGTTAAGATTGTTTTTCTTGAAAACTACAATATGGAGTTAGCTGCCTTACTTACAGCAGGAGTCGACGTATGGTTAAACACTCCCAAAAGACCTCTTGAAGCATGTGGAACAAGCGGAATGAAAGCAGCGGTAAATGGAGTTTTAAACTTCAGCGTTCTCGACGGTTGGTGGATAGAAGGTTGTCGTGAAGGATTTACAGGTTGGGCAATAGGTCCTGCTCCTAATGAAGTAGATTTACTAGGTTATGACGAATCACTAGATGCGGAAAGCTTCTATGAAAAGCTTGAAAAAGAAGTTATTACAACATACTACAGAAAAAGAGATAGGTGGGTTCAGATGATGAAATACTCTATAGCTCTTAACGGATCGTATTTCAACACACACAGAATGTTAAGAGAGTACGTAGAAAGAGCTTATGGAATAAAGAGACTTGTGATGGAGGGATTCGCACAAGTTTAAGGAGGCTTTAAAATGGAGATAGTTTTTGGTGTTCATGCTCATCAACCGGTGGGAAACCCTGATGAAATAATAATGAAAGCTTTTGAAAGATGCTATACACCTTTTTTAGAAACTCTACTAAAGTTTTCAAACATTAAGATAGCCTTTCACATAAGCGGTTATCTTTTAGAATGGGCTTTAGAAAATAGAGCTGATTTCATAGAAATATTAAAAGAACTTGTAAAAACAGGAAATATAGAACTTCTAGGTGGAGGATTCTATGAACCTATAGTTTCTTCCATTCCAAGAGAAGATGCCATAGAACAAATAAAGCTCTTTTCAAACTTTTTAGAAGAAGTTTTTGGCAAAAGACCAAGAGGAGCGTGGCTTACAGAACGTGTTTGGGAACCATGCATCCCAGCGCTATTTAAAGAAGCTGGTATAGATTACACCTTTGTAGATGATTATCACTTCCTTTGTATGGGATTCAAAGAGGAGGAACTTAATGGTTACTATTGTACAGAGTATAACGGGCAAAAGTTATTTCTATTCCCAACGAGTCAAAAGTTAAGATATTATATACCATTCAAAAATATAGATTCGGTCTTAGAACTCCTAAGATCAATAAATGGCCTGGGCATAATATTTGATGATTACGAAAAATTCGGGTTGTGGCCTGATACTTATGAATGGGTGTATGAAAAAGGATGGCTTAAGAGCTTTTTTAAGCTAATAAGCGAAGGAAGAATAAAAACCCTTTTACCTTCAGAGGTCCTAGAAACTAAAAAGGCCTTAGGTTTAGCATACCTTCCCACGGTTAGCTACTTCGAAATGGGAGAATGGTCTTTACCAGCCGAAACAGCTCTTACATTTAAAGAGCTGATAAGCTATCTTGAAAAGGAAGGAATATTTCAAAAATATAAAGGAATTATAAGAGGCGGACATTGGAAAAATTTCTTGAGAAAATATCCTGAATCAAACTATATGCACAAAAAGATGTATCTTGTAAGTAAACTAGTTAAGAATATTCCCGATAGTGAAACCAAAGAAAAGGCAAAAAGACATCTGTACCGAGCTCAATGTAACGATGCTTACTGGCATGGAATATTTGGAGGCATATATTTTCCACACCTTAGAGAAAATATCTTCAAGGAGCTTTCTAAAGCAGAACGCTTAGCGCTTGGAGAAAGAAAAGAAACCTTCATAGAGGATATAGATATGGATGGCTCAAAGGAAATATATATTTCAACCCCTAAAATAACCTGTGTAATTAAACCATCTTTAGGAGCATCTATAAGAGAATTAACCTTCCATCCACGCCAAAAAAACTTAATAAACACGCTTTCAAGAAAAAAGGAGCATTATCATGTTATTCAAGAAGGTCTAAAAACTGAGAAAAAAACAGACTCTATTTCTACCATACACGAAAGAGTCTACAAACTTAATATCCATGAACTTGACTTCGATGAGTATGAACGCACCTTTGGTTATGAAGAGATTATCCTAGATGAAGGAAAAACAAGGATAAACTTACTTAATGAAGATTTTGAAATAATATCTTATGATAACCTTTCCTTCGAGTTCAAATTAAATAACTCCTTACTCAAAAGCAAAAACATTGATTTTAAGAAGAAAATAGAAATGCTTGACAATGGTTTAAAGATAATGTATCTTTTAAACAAAAAGGACTTCCTTAGTTTAAAGTTATTCTTTAATCTGAAACTAACTTCCATAGATAATGATTACTCCCTAATAAAAGTAAAAGATAAAAGCGAACCTATAAGTAAATTCCTATCATCAGAAGGCAACAAAGTAGAAATAGAAGATAAGCTCGCTTCGTTAAAATTATTATTTATCACAGACTGCTTGTGTCAAATATCAGCAAAACAAATTTATACTATTTCTCAGACAGAGGAAGGATACGATACAACATATCAAGCAACTGAGCTAATCTTAAAGCCACAGATAGAGAAAGAGTGTCTATTAGTTACTATTAATATAATAGAGTGCTAAGAGGTGAAAGCATGAAACTGGGGTATATTCACTTAACTTTGCATGGTCATGTGCCATTCGTATTAAATCATGGCACCTGGCCACATGGTGAAGTCTGGCTACAGGAAATAGTGTGGGAAACATATATTCCATTGCTTGAACTCTTACACGAATATAGGGTTTCAAAACTACCAATTAAATTAACCTTGAATCTATCTCCAATATTGCTTGAGCAGATTTCAAACCAGCGCTTTATTAAAAACTTTGAAGACTATATTAACGAACAAATTAAATATGCTAAACGAGAGGAAGAAGAATACAGGACTAGGGAGCCTATAAGATCAAACCTTGCCAAATATTGGATATCAATTTACGAGAAAAGAAAACAATTCTTTGAAAACCTTGATGGAATAGTTAGCTCTTTTAAAAAATTTGCTGAGGATGGGCTTATAGAAATTATATCTTGTGCTGCTACTCACGGATATCTCCCCCTCTTAGGATACGATGAATGCGTAGAATCACAAGTTAAGATTGGATTAATGACCTCAAGGAAACACTTCAGTGGACTTGATATCAAAGGATTTTGGCTTCCAGAGTGCGCTTACAGATCTTCGTATAAATGGACAAATCCGATTACAGGAGAAACCCTCTTCAGAAAGGGACTAGAGATTATACTTTATGATAATAGAATAACATTCTCTTACACTGATTATCATCTACTTGTTGGCCAGGAAAAGGTAGGGATAGTGGAATCTCCTTACGAAAGCAAATCATGGGATAGCTTAGAAAAGAGAGAAAAGATATGCAAAGCTGATCAAGATTATAAAAAACTTATACCATTAAAGCCATACTACTGTATCTCTCCAGGTTATGAAAAGGGAATCGTATTCTTAATAAGAGATCCAATCGGCACTTCAAGAGTATGGAGTAGAGATATGGGATTTCCTGGAAACGGTAGATATCTTGAATTTCATAAGAGAGCTTTTCCAGGAGGACACAGATTCTGGAGAGTAACAGACAAAAAGCTCGGATTGGGAGCAAAGGAATTCTACGAACCATTAAAAGCGTTAGAAGCTATAAACGAACATGCAACACTATTTGTTAATATGCTCCAAGATAGAAGTAAAGAAGCTCTTCTGAATTTCAATCTTAGGCCGCTTTTCGTTGAAGTCTTTGATGCGGAACTTTTTGGACACTGGTGGCACGAGGGAATATTATGGTTAAAAGAGGTTTTTAAACTCATAAACTTAAACGGCTTAATAGAACCGCTATTTGGTAGAGAAATTTTAGAAATATACGAAAAGATAGAAATAACTCACTTGTGGGAAGGATCATGGGGAGCAGGAGGAGATCATAGAATATGGCTTAACGAGGAAACAAAATGGATGTGGAACAAGATATATGAATGTGAGAAAAAAATGATAGATGAGCTTTCACCTATGGAGCCCAAAAATGACATTCATCTCTTAGCTCTAAACCAAGCAGCTAAAGAATTACTTCTACTTGAAGCATCCGATTGGGAATTCTTATATACAACTTGGCAAGCGCGCGACTATGCAGAGCAAAGGTTTCAGAGACACTACAGCAATTTTATAAAGACGTATGAGTTAGCTAAAGCTTTAAATAAAGGAATACATCCTGAGGAAGGAAAGATAGAAGAAATCATGAGAATAGCAAGAGATGATGATATTTTCGAGGGGGTGGATTATAAGCTCTGGAGAAAGAAGAAGTAATAAGAGTACTAAATATATGCTCAGAAGTTCATCCCTTAAATAAAGTGGGAGGCTTGGGAGATGTAGCTTTTGAGCTTCCTCAGGTATTGAACAAAACCAAAAAGGTAGTATCCTCAGTAATTGTACCGTTAAATAAACTTGCTATAGAAAATCTTGAAAAGCTTAACCTTAAAATTCAGTATATGAAAGAGATGTATATTCCTCTTGACTTGAGATGCCATAGGCTATCTTTATCTAAGCTTCTATGGGATAAAAACGTTGAGATATTTCTTGTTGGAGGAGATATTATAGAAAAGAGCCCGCCTTATCCCGAGAAGAACGATCCTTTATACAATTTTGTGTTTCCGCTTTTTGCACTTGGCTGTTTAGAAATCTTAAAGGAAAACTTCTTAGAACAAAGCTATGATCTTATCCATGTACACGATTGGCCTGCCTCACTTATACCTATATTTAGTAGCTTTCATAGATATTATAAAGACTTTAAAATACCACCTATAGTATTATCTATACACAACATAGCTCACCAAGGAATTTACGAACCTGAAGTTATAGAAAAATGGCATTTGCTTCCTCATTGCTTTAATGTAAGCTATCTTGAATTCTGGGGGAAAATAAATCTTCTTAAGGGAGGAATTATTCTATCAAGAGCTATAATAACTGTAAGTCCATCTTATGCTGAAGAAATAAAGACCCCCGAGTTTGGTTTCGGACTTGATGGAGTAATTAGAGAAAACGCTCAAAAACTCTATGGTATAACAAATGGCATAGATCAAGAAAGATGGGATCCATCAAAGGATAACGCTATACCCTGTAAATATGATTACCAAAACCTTGAAGGCAAAAGAAAGTGTAAAGCAAATCTTCTTAAGGAACTTTCTCTTGAAAATGATATCGACAAACCCTTAATAAGCGTAATCTCAAGGATCACCTATCAAAAGGGCTTTGATATCCTAATACCAGTTATATCTGAAATACTAAATTTAGGCTGCCAAATGATTGTATTAGGAAGCGGAGACCCTTACTTTTCTGAAAAGCTAAGCTTTATCGAAAGGGATTTTAGTTCTTGCTATAAATTCATAAATACTTTCGACGAAACCTTAGCAAGAAAGGTATATGCAGCTTCAGATATTCTACTTATGCCATCACTATATGAACCCTGCGGAATATCACAAATGATAGCTTTAAGATACGGAACAATTCCTGTTGCAAGAAAGGTAGGGGGTTTGAAAGACACAATTAAAGATTTAGAAGAAGATGGTTGGGGGTTTTTGTTCGAAGAATATAGTCCGAGAGCTTTACTCGAGAGTGTAAGAAAAGCTATAAGTATATACACAAACCAAAAAGAAAAATTTTCCAATGCTATAAAAAAAGCGATGTGCCTTGACTTCTCATGGGAAAGTAAAATTAACTCATATTTAGATGTTTATAAAAAAATTTTAAAGAGGTGAGTAATGTTGTTTTATGGTGAGTATGGAAGAGTCTTGTCAATGGTTTTAGCAGGAGGTAAGGGAACAAGACTCTATCCTTTAACAAAATATAGGACTAAACCGGCAGTTTTTTTTGCAGCTAAATATAGAATAGTAGATTTCGCTCTATCTAACTTAGTTAACTCTGGTTTCTTCTCCATTTATCTCCTTGTTCAATTTAAGAGCCAATCATTAAACGAACATATATCGAGAGGATGGCAACTTGGAGGAGCTCTAAGAGATAGAGACATATTTATATCTACCGTCCCTCCACAAATGTGGACCGGAGAACATTGGTACAAAGGAACGGCAGATGCTATATACCAAAATATTCATCTGATAACAACGTTTGACGCCGATAGAGTTCTCATACTTGCAGCTGATCATATTTACAAGATAGACATAAGACAGTTCATCGAGTTTCATCTAGACAACAAAGCAGATATTACAATCTGTGCTACCGTCGTTCCAAAAGAAGAAGCAAAAGCCTTTGGAGTTATCCAAGTAAACGAGAAAAACAGAGTGATAGGCTTTTATGAAAAAATACCTAACCCTCCAGAAATACCTAATAAGAAAGGATTTTGCCTAGCTTCGATGGGAAACTATATCTTTGAAAGAGAGGTTATTGAAGAAGTACTTTTAGAAGATGCCCACGATCCGCTCAGCACCCATGATTTTGGAAAGGACATTTTCCCGAAAGCCTATAAAAAGTATAGAGTTTATGCTTACGACTTTACAAGTAATAAAATTCCGGGGAATGAACATCCCTATTGGAGAGACGTAGGAACAATCCAATCCTATTGGACAGCTCACATGGATATATTAAGACCCGATCCTGATCTAAACCTTTATAATCCTCAATGGCCTATAAGAACAGTAAGTTATGGAGATCCACCTGCTTATATTTATCCCGCTGATGGATATAAACCATTCGTACTTGAAACTCTTCAAGCAGAAGGCAGCAGAATCTTAGGGGCAACGGTAATAAGATCAGTTTTAGGAAGAAATTGCATTATCAATCCTGGTTCAGTTATAGAAGAGTGTATAATAGGTAAAATGTCTATTATAGGAGAAAAGTGTAAGCTAAGAAGGGTTATAGTGGACTCAAATGTGTATATACCACCTGGCACAGTAATCGGTTATGATCCTGAAGCTGATGCTAAACGATTTTTCTTAGATGAAAGTGGTATAGTTGTAGTTCCTATGCCATCTATATTTTTACGTTCTGAAAAGAAATACTATACCTATGGGTGGGAAGAAACCGCTATATAAAGGAGGATAACTTTGAAAGGTGCTAGAGCTATTTTAGAAATACTTAAAGAATATGAAGTAAAACATGTTTTCGGATTACCAGGAGAAACATCTATACCATTATATCTGGAATGGATTAACTTCCCTGAAATTAAACACATATTAACAAGAGATGAAAGAAGCGCTTGCTTTATGGCAGATGGCTACGCAAAAGTGAGTTATAAACCAGGTATTTGTGAAGCCCCAAGCGTTGGAGCAACACATCTAATACCAGGGGTTATCGAGGCTTATAAATCATCAACGCCGATGGTAGTCATTACAACAGATACTCCTCTGAATGTAGAAAAAAGAAACATGCTCACTGGTTTCGATCAAACCCCCTTATTTCAACCTATAACAAAAGACAGCATTACAATCTATAAAGCCTCAGATATTCCTTTCGCTTTTAGAAGAGCTTTCAGATTAGCAACAACGGGGAAACCTGGTCCCACCCACTTGAGAATTCCCATAGATGTATTAGAAGAAGATGTACCCCATACCAACTTAAAAGCACAAAGGGAGTTTTCAAGATATCCTGGCCATAGATTTTGTGCTAACCTAAAAGAGATAGAAAGGGCTGTAAATCTTCTTATAGAAAGTCAGAAGCCTGTGATAATCTGTGGACAAGGAGCATTATACTCTGCTGCCTGGGACGAAATAGAAGAACTTGCTGAATTTTTAGGGATTCCTGTTGGAACTACAATTTCTGGTAAAGGAAGCTTTTCCGAAAGCCATCCCCTATCAATAGGTGTCGTAGGAATACGAGGAGGAACACCTCTGTCAAACGAAGTTATAGAAAGTGCAGATCTTATATTTTACATAGGTTGTAATACTGACTTTGTTACCACAAACAACTGGAAACTTCCAGAACCAGATTCTGACAAAAAAATCATTCATCTTGATATAAGTGAAGTAGAAGTTTCAAATAATTACTCAACTGACGTAATACTTATAGGAGATGCCAAATCTTCTTTAAAAGAAATGCTCAAAGTCTTGAAGAAAAAACTCATATCACCATACGATTATCTAAATCTTCCAAGAACGAAAGCGATTATAGAAAGTTTCAAGAAATACAAAGAGGAACTAAAAGAAAAAGCTATCCAAGAAAACACTTCTAAAGGATTAAATCCTCTCTCAGTTATTGAGATACTTAATGAAACGCTTAATGAAGATTACGTTATAACCGTAGACCCTGGCACAAGTGCAATATATTCTTCCGCCTTTTTTAAAGCCAAAAAAGCTGGAAGAAAAATGCTTTTTAATTTCTCATTAGGAGCCTTAGGCTACGCTCTTCCTGCTGCTATAGGAGCTTACTTCGCAAATCCTGGATCTCAAATATTTGTTTTAACCGGTGATGGTAGCCTAGGATTTACGCTTGGAGAACTCGAGACCATATCAAGAGAAAACATCAATATAAAGATAATTCTATTCAGAAACGATAGCTTTGGGTGGATCAAAGCAACTATGAAACTCATATATGGTTCAAAACACTTCTCTACGGAATTTAAAGAGATAGAATATTACAAAGTAGCTCAAGACTTTGGCATAGATTCCTACAAGGTTGAAAATTATAAGGATCTTAAACTTATAATTGAAAAAACCCTTGGAGAAGAAAAACCTGCTTTTATAGAAATTCCTGTTCCCTCAGAAGATGAGCTTGTTCCACCAGTTCCCTCGTGGCTCGAAAGAGCTAAAAAAACCGGCTTACCACATATAGTATAATACTCTTATGAAAAACATCCTAATACTTACCATAACGATTGGAATCCTCAGTTGCCTTTTATTCTCTTGGTACTTTCTATTACCACTGTATCTCAAAGAACTAGGAGCTTCAGACAAAATGATTAACGTTGCTTATTTTATCTTTAATTTGATTTTCTACATCGGACAAGTCCCAGGAGGGATATTAAGCGACAAGTTTGGAAGGAAACCAATAATAGCCATAACGACCATTGTCTATGCCTTTTCAGGCTATGGTATTCACCTCTCTAAAAACTGGATAGAAGCTTTTATATTCTACTCTATAGGTTGTCTCTCAAGTTCTATACAACTACCAGCCATATACGCAATGACATTCGAATCTCAAAAACACAAGGGACTATCCTTTAGTTTAACAAGCTTTTCCTACAACTTAGGATTAGCCTTAGGACCTCTAATAGGAGCTTTTCTCCTTAAAAAAACAGATATAAAAGGGCTTTTAATCATATACTCCATAGCAGCCTTTATTATAGGTATCACTCGTATAATACTTTTAGAAGAAACGCTATCCAAGAGAAACCTGGATCCCAGAGAAAAAGCCTCTCTCCTTCGAGGAAAGCTTTTCTTGTTCAGTGGAGGCATATTCTTCTTCTTAAGCATCACTCTCACCATAAATGGACCTTACATATCTTTATACTTAAAAGAAAGTCTAAATCTTCTAGAAAAGGACATTAACATGATATTCACAAAAATTGGAATAACAAGTGCCTTAACATGTCTTGCATTTAGCAAAATAGTAGGACATATAGATCCAGCAAAAACGTGGGCAATAGCCTCTCTCTTACATCCTTTTCTTTTGTTTCTCTGGGCACTCCTTAGAGCTCCCTTATTTATCCTTATTCTCTCAACAATTTTCGTTGAAATAGCCTATATAGTCTATCCTATTCTTGCTTCAAAAGCTTTCCCGGAAAAGTTAAGAGGAAAAGGACTGGGTCTATTCGGCTTCGTAACAGGAGGGATGGGATCACTTTCCCCGTTACTTTTAAACCTATTTAACGAAAAACCTCCTCTTCCCCTTCCATTTGTGCTAGCTACCATATTTGGATTTTTAGCATTCTGGTTTATAATAAAAGCAGGAGGTGACTTTAAAAATGAGCATCAGTAAGAGCAAAAAGATTGCCACTTTTTCACTCTATAGCGCACTCGTGTGTATAGCTACTTTCATCCATGTTCCGATCCCAGGCTATAGAATCTACTTTAACTTAGGAGAAGGAGCAATATACACTATAGCAATTCTATTTGGAGGAGCTGCCGGAGGAATAGCAGGTGGATTGGGATCTGCACTAGCGGATCTCATCTTAGGTTACCCATTATGGGCACCCTTTACCTTAGTTATAAAGGGCATAGAAGGTTTCGTAGTTGGTAAAGTAGGGAAAAAGAACAAAGTACTGGCCTTAAGCATTGGAGCAACCGTAATGATAACAGGATATTCCTTAGCAGCCGGGTTCCTATACGGCATAGGAGCTATCCCTGTGGAGGCTCTGACAGACTTAGTCCAATGTTCCGTGGGAATACTAGTAGCACTTCCTTTAGTTAGAATACTTCATAAGAGCAGTTTAGAAGAAAAGTTACAGATAAACAATAAGTAAAAATTGAGTAAATTTAAGATTCGTCTATTACTACGCCTATTACCCTATTTCCATCTAAATAAACCGAAAAGCTACCCCTATATATCCTTATAGCAGGATGTTTTGTCATCTCATATTCCTTACTATCGAACCAATTTTTGTTAAATAAATTACCATCAGCACCTATGAATACAGGAAGATATAATATCCCATCAATATCAAGATCCGCAAAGAAATGAGTTCCATATGAAAGCTCCGGCGTAAAACCCTTTTCAAGTATACCAATTTCAACTATTATTCCGCAATTTGAGATTTCGCTATACTCTATTGGAACCCCTTGACGAGGATTAGTACTGCCCCACCTTCCAGGGCCTATTAATATAAATCTCTCCCCTTCCAAGCTTCTATTTATTCTACCTATCTCCCGAGCCACACTATAAGGATTAAAAATCTCCATATACTTCCATGGATCCACATAGACAAGATAACGAACTCCTCTTAACATACCATTGGTTAGCATCTTGTTACCACGAAGTATAATTTTGTGTTCAGGAATACCTTTTGGTATAGCAACAGGCCTGTATGACTCATAACTTAACAGAGGTCTCAACTGAACTAAAGCGAAAAAGCTTTCTCTTGGCTCCGAAGCAAATTCTACATCAACAGGCATTCCCATTTTTTTCTCAAATAACCTAAAGAGAAAACCTATTAATCTAAAGAAGTTAGGATAAGTTTTAGGAAAACCATCAAAAGTAAAAATTATTTTCCCATCATTAACCGCAGAAAAAGGGATCACCATACCTGATTCAAAAGAGAAAAGACTCGCAAGCTTATCAAAGTGAGGATGATACTTTATCAAATCTTTTCTGTCATTTATATTATAAGTTTTAAACTCTCCGGTTCCAAGGTCAAGAAGATCAAAGTTTTCTTGAGAATATCTCATTATTTCATAAGGATTACTTCCTTCCGGCCTGAGAGCAAGATTAGAAAGGGAAAAAATCCGAGCATAATTTCTACCAGTACATCTTGTTCCTAAACCAAAAACAATCCTTACTACACCATCTTCAATCCTTATCCTCTCAGTCCACCTACGATAGTTTCGAGAAAACCCCACCCCTGCAATCTCAGGATAAAACTCCACTCCCCTGGTTCTTCCTATAAGTTGCTGAATTATTACTCCCATCTTTTCATCAGTCAAAGATCTTTTCTTTCTATACTCCTGAGCTGATGGACTGTAAGTACTAGCGTAAACCTTCTTAATGGCGCAAACCAAACCCTTTATCCTTTCTTCTACGCTACCCCTATTAGAAATAAATAGGGTAAGGTACTTTCCCGCAAAAGAGTACTTTATATTATCCTCAAGCAGCGAGGATGAACGCACTGCTAATGGGTAATCCATCTCATAAACCCACTTTTGAAGATCAGCAATTACAGAATCAGGCAAAAGAGCTTTATCAAAAGCCTTTTTTACTTCATCCCAATCCCCCTTTTCTACCACTTCTTCTAGAGAGTTAATTTTAATAAAGTCATCAAAAACTTCGGTACTTATAAACCTGCTTGGAGGAATATAGACGGGCCAAGGAGGTATCTCTTCAAGGTTCTCAAGAATATATTTAGCAAAAAGTAATCCCTTTGCTTTCCCCCCCAAACTTCCTTCTCCTAATATATGTGCTTTCTCCTTAACATAGCCTCGAGGATTAAAATTTACATATTCCATAAACTCATTTCTATTAAACAAAAAACAACCATCTCCCCTAATTATTAAAGCTTATCAAAGGTGGAGGAATTCTTCCTCCACGTCTTATAAAAAGTCCCACATTCCCTATCTCAACAGGCAAAATCGGAGCTTCCCCTAATAAACCTCCCCACACGGCTTTCTCTCCTACTCCCTTTCCAGGCACAGGAATAAGTCTTACCCCTGTTGTCTTTGAATTAATAACTCCTATAGCCATTTCATCAGCTATTATACAAGCTATTATCTCTTCCGGTGTATTACCAGGTATCGCTATCATATCAAGGCCAACAGAACACACACACGTCATGGCTTCAAGCTTCCCTAAACTTATCTTGCCTTGAGAGGCACAGTGTGCCATTTCTGCATCCTCACCTACAGGAATAAAAGCCCCGCTTAAACCACCAACTGAGGAAGAAGCCATAACACCGCCTTTTTTAACTGCATCATTAAGTAAAGCTAAAGCTGCCGTCGTCCCTGGAAGACCACATCTCTCTATGCCCATAGCTTCTATTATCTCTGCTACACTATCACCCGGATTAGGAGTAGGAGCAAGGGAGAGATCAACTATACCAAAGGGGATCCCCAATCTCTTCGCTATTTCCCTGCCCAAAAGCTCCCCTGCCACTGTAACTTTAAAGGCAGCTTTTTTTATTTCATTTGCAAGAGTCCTAAAATCAACATCCTTAAGATCTTCAACAACCGCTTTTATAACACCAGGCCCACTAATACCTACGTTAATACAGCTCTCCCCCTCCTGAATCCCATGAAAGGCTCCTGCCATAAAAGGATTATCGGAAGGAGCATTAGCAAAAACAACAAACTTAGCCGCACCTATTCCATCCTTCGTAGCTGTCAATTCCGCTGATCTTTTTACAACTTTAGCACAAAGATTAACACCATCTATGTTTATACCAGCCCTCGTTGAAGCTACGTTAACAAACGAACAAACCTTCTCAGTAGAAGATAAAACCTCAGGAATCACGCTTATAAGCCTCTCCTCCCACTTTGTCATACCTTTTTCAACAAGAGCTCCAAAGCCTCCGATAAAATCAACCTTAACCTCATTTGCTGCAACTTCCAATGTTTTTCCAAGCTCAATAAGCTCGCTTTCGCTAAAATTAGCAGTTATCAGGGACAAGGGTGTCAATGATATCCTAGAATTAACTATAGGAATACCGTATTCCTCTTCAACCTCTCTAACCACCCTAACAAGATCCTTAGCTACAACAGTTACCTTTTTATAAACCTTTTCCACAACTTCCCTTGGATCTCTTCCACAACAATCTAAAAGAGAAATTCCCATTGTAATAGTTCTTATATCAAGCTTTTCCTTTTTAACCATTTGAATCGTTTCAATTATCTCCTCTAACGAAATAAAGTTTCTTTTCATAAGACCACCTCATATCCTGTGCATAGCCCTAAAGATTTCCTCTCGCTGAAGCAAAACCTCTACTCCTAACTCCTTGCCCCTGTCTTCTAAAGCTCTTTTAAGATCAGAGAAAGAACAAGACATCTTCGATATATCAACTATCATTGCCATTACAAATATTCCCTGCATTATAGTCTGACTTATATCTTCAATATTAACATTATATTGAGCAAGCAAACTTGATATTCCAGCTACTATTCCAACTCTATCCACTCCCATAACCGTGACAACAGCCTTTGACAAGGTTAAAACCTCCTCTCACAATAAATGGAGCCCCTCTATTAACTGAGATATATTATTAATATCTTTTGACAGGTCAACTTTAAGTAAACACAATTTTGCACCTTCAAAGCCATATCGCGCTGAAAAAATAGAAAGAAGCCTATTAGAGAATATCTTGTGTCCCTTCTCCCCAGGAAATTGATGCCCTCTCACCATAAACCTAGCATCAACCAACTTTAGAAAGGCATCGAGATCCTCTTCTGAGAAGGCTTTAGTTTCTCCGCCTCTTGGAATATAGTCCTCATCCAAAGGATCGTTCCACAGAAGTTGATATTCTCCTTCCCCTTTTGCGATATCTTTTAAGCTAATAGGAGGTACAGGAGCTCCTCCATGAACTAATATAAGCTTTTGCGGAACATAAGCACATACCGGCAAAAGATCATATATACTCTTAAGCTCCGTATAAAACTTCTGCACCTCTGGACCAAGCTTCCAATAAAGCTCCGATAAAAAACCATAAAATCTATTCATACCTAAATCTTCATGATTCCCCCTAAGCAGAACCAATCTTTTACCCAAACTTAGCTTCAGCTCAAAGAGCCTTTCAATAACCTCGAGTCCCTCATTTCCTCTATCAACATAATCCCCTAAAAAAAGGATGTGATCCCTACTCCTATCAAAACCGCTAAAAATAAAATCAAGTATTTCTTCCAGAGAATCCTGCTCGCCATGAATATCACCAACAACAAAAAGAACACCCCTGGGTGGAATGACTGCTAGTTTTCCAAACAATCTCGCTTCGTCTATATTAAAAGTTAACCTATCAGGATCCTCTATATCTTTTAAAAGAACCTCTTTAATATTTTTGAGCAACCTCAAGAAGCTCTCCATTTAACCTTCCTCTTCCAAATTTATTCTGCCATCTACCACATCTATCTCCCCAGCAAGCCAAAGGCTCTAAACCCCTATATATAACAACAACTTCACACCTATTAGGACAACCGTCACACTCAAAGGACCTCGTATTAAACTTCTCTTCTACTACCTGAAAGCCCCTAAAAGAGGTTTTTATAGCTTCCTCTTCAACAAGCCTCTTAACCAAAATAGCCATACCCAAAGCCCCCATAACATTGAAATACTTGGGAATATAAACTGGAGAACCTAATTCCTTTTCAAATGCCTTTCTTATCCCAAGGTTAGCTGCCACGCCTCCTTGAAAAACATAGGGCGGTCTTAAATCCTTACCCTTTGCAACATTAGCAAGATAGTTTCTAACAAGGGCCTCACAAAGCCCTGCTATTATATCCTCAACAGCATACCCCATTTGCTGCTTATGAATCATATCAGACTCTGCAAAAACCGTACATCGACCAGCTATCCTAACAGGGTTCTTACTTTTAAGGGCATACTCCCCAAAACGTTCTATCTCTATACCTAACCTCTGAGCCTGATGATCAAGAAAAGAACCTGTACCTGCAGCACAAACAGTATTCATGGCAAAGTCAACGACTACTCCATCTCTTATAATTATTATTTTGGAGTCTTGACCACCTATTTCAAAAACAGTTCTTACATCTGGAACCTCATGTATAGCAGCAATAGCATGAGCAGTTATCTCGTTTTTTATCATATCAGCTCCTACTATAACTCCAGCAAGAAACCTTGCACTACCAGTAGTACCTACACCACAAATCTCAAAACCCCTTACGTCTCTTTCAAGCATCTTCAAGCCCTCAAGTAAAGCATTTATAGGCCTTCCAGCCGTCCTTATGTAAATAGCAGAAAGAATCTCATAATCTTCTGACATGGCAACTATATTAGTACTAACAGAGCCTATATCTACTCCAAGGTAAGCCCTCATATCACAGCCCTCCCCCTCCTCCACCTAACTAAATCAGTAAAGGCTTCGAGACGGGTTAACAATCCTGCCTCAGCTGTATGTTCGTCTACTACAATTCTCATAAGCGGCTTCCCTACCCTTCTAGCTTCCAGCTCTATAAGCCTTCCTACCCACGCATCGGTTCCACAGGAAAAGGAAGATATATGAATTATACCCTCTATCTCAGGTTTTTTAAGAAGAGCAAAGGCAGCTCCAAGCACTTTATTACTTTGAGACCAAAAGAGAGGTTTAAATAAGGTCTTAAGAAACCCCTCTATTTCCTTTTCATCCAGCATTTCGGGAGTAATTACATTAAATCCTATCTTATTCAATCTTTTTATTAGAGAATGACTAACATAATCATCATAGATGAGATAAGGATAACCAACAACACCAACATAAGATCCATTTGTGTTTTCCTTCCTTCTCCCGTTTACGGACTCTCGCAAACAAGCATCTTTTAAGACAAGCTCTCTTGCTTCATCAGGCCAGAAGCCTATCTTCATGAGCTTAGACACCGTCTTTGAGGCCATAGCTGCCTTTTTGTAAGCCTTCAGAATACTGAAAAAGCTATGTCCTAAGTCTCTCCCTACCTTAAGATAAAAATCAAGTTTACGCCAAAAAGTTCCGAGATAAGCATTAACAGAAAAAACCCTCGGAACCGAAACCCTTATAATATCAGGAAGCCCTCTAAATTTAGGACAAAGGGTCACTCTCCTCCATTTGTCAAGGTTCATTAAACGAGGAGAGAAAATTAAATCCACTTTTTCCCTAAGATATATAGAGTGCCCTATCGTAAGTTTTAGGGATATGCAAGCTTCATTAACACCCTCTTTAACCCCTATATCCAGTATATTTTTATTAGTTAAAGGAGATATTTCAACACTATGCCCAAGCTCCTCAAGAAAAACTTTCCATTCCGTTAAAAAGGGCTCATAATAAAGACCCCTTGGAATACCAAACTTCAAGCTGCCACCCTCCTTCTCATCCGAAGAAGGTCTACAAAAGCTTCTATACGCGTTATAAGTCCAGCCTCACCAGTAAATTCATCAAAAGACAAGCTTAAAACTGGAAAATCAAGCTCTTTACTCACTCTCTCAAGTATCCCACGAGCTACTACCTCAGGCATACAAGAAAAGGGTAGGATATGAACTACCCCATCAAAACCTCTCTCTTTAAACATCACAGTATGAGCAATTGTTTCTCTACCATGTCCCCCCACAAAAGCATTCAAAAACGGCCTAGAATATCGCTCTATATCCTCTTTACCCTTAAAACCGACCATCTTCTTTAAAGGAAAAGGAAGACCCGGAAATATATTATACTCTATAAACTCTGTGGTCCAGACAGACCTTTCAATCTCTACCCCGCGCTCGTTCAAAAGCCTTTCCGTATTTAAGTTAGAAAAAGGCTCTAAAATGGTGTATATTTCTCCCACAATACCAACTCTCAATACGTTTTCCCTCTCATCGGGAATAAGTTCAATTTCATTCTTTGCCTCCTCAAATATCAAATCAACTTCTTTCAAATTCCCACAAAGATTTATCCTCTTAATAGCCTCATTAAATACAGCTTCAACCCTAGAAACATCCCTTACCCAGGCCCTCTTTTTTAAGAGTAGCGCTTCCAAATCTTCAACTCTCTTTAGCTTTTTCCATGCAAGCCTAAAGCCTTTATCAAGCCTTTTTATAAACTCTATCCAGGAAAGTTTCCCTTTCCACTTAAGAACTATATTCCAAACTCTTTTAAGGCTCCCGTAAGGCTTTACAGGAGGATCAAGAAGTATAAAATCAAACTTGTAACCAAGCTCTTCCTTTAGAATTTTCTCATACATCACACCATAAAAGCCATACCTACAGGGGCCAATCCCACCAGCAGTTATTATGGTATCGACTTCCCCACTTTCAAGAGCTTCTATCAGATTACCAAGGGTTATCTTAAACGGGAAACAAGCGAATTCTGGAGCATGCTTAACTCCAAGATCAAGGGTCCTTTTAGTTAATGGCAAAGGTTCAAAAAAATCATAACCAAGCTCATCAAAAACCGCTCTAAATCCTATATAACTATATCCCATCCTAGGTAGGGTTATCTTTCTCATCTTTCAACACATCTCCTTGAATCTAGAGAATATGTTATCTACCTTTTTAAGAATATCACTGAAGTTAAAACATTCTTCTACATCCTCAGGGGTCAAAAAAGATGATACTTCTTTATCAGATAAAAGAAGTTCTCTAAGGCTTTTTCCTTCCTTCCAAACGCTCATTGATATTCTCTGAACAATATCATAAGCCTTATCCCGTGGAAGACCTTTTGAAAGAAGCTTAGTTAAAATCTCACTTGAAAAAACTAATCCTTTAGTAAGCTCAAGATTTTCTCTCATCCTTTCCACATTAACCTCAAGCCCTTCCAAAATCCTTTTTAAAACATCAAGCATATAGAATAAAACACTTGTAGTTTGAGGAAGAGAAAACCTCTCAAACGAAGAATGAGATATATCTCTTTCATGCCACAAGGCTATATTTTCAAAAGTAGGAGAAAGGAATCCTCTCAATAAGCGAGAAAGACCACATAGCCTTTCACAAAGAATAGGATTTCTTTTATGAGGCATAGCAGAAGACCCTCTCTGCCCCTTATAGAACGGCTCATAGGCTTCACCAACCTCGGTCCTTTGCAAGTGTCTTATCTCAAGAGCCACTCTTTCACAAAAAGCCCCAAATAGAGCCAAAACAGAAGCTAAAAAAGCATACCTATCACGGGGAATCACTTGAGTTGAAATAGGCTCCACCTTAAGCCCCAAAACGGTACAAACATATTCTTCCACACGAGGATCAACCATCGAATAAGTACCCACTGCTCCTGAAATTTTTCCATAAGATATCTCTTCTTCAGCAAGCTCAAGTCTTCTAATATTCCTTAAAAGCTCACTGTAAAAGCTTAAAAGCTTTAATCCAAAAGTTATAGGTTCAGCGTGAATTCCATGTGTCCTACCTACCTGAAATGTATTTTTAAACTCTAGAGCTCGATTAAATAAAATTTCTCTAAGCTCTGAGGCTTTACGCTTTATTTCCCTGATAGCTTCCCTCAATAGCAACGCAGTTGCAGTATCTATAATATCAGAAGAAGTTAATCCATAGTGAAGATATGGGGAAAGTTCTTCTCCAATGCTTTCCTCTACCGACTTTAGAAAAGCTATAACATCATGCCTATAAATTTTTTCAAGCTCCTCTATACGACTTATGTTAAAAGAAGCCCGCTCTCTCATCTTAACAGGAACTTCTTGGGGGAAAACACCTATTTTAGACCATCCCTCAACCACCAGAAGCTCTATCTCTAACCACTTATTAAACTTATTCTCTTCAGACCAAATTCTCTCCATTTCTGGAAGAAAATACCTTTTTATAATCTTAAAACCCTCCCTTCATAAAAACCAAGTTCATCTAAGGTAATTTCATCAGCTAAAAATAAAACATCTGGTTTCAAAAAATGGGCTACTTCATCAACTTTTCCCCTAAAGGAAAAAACGTAATCAACGTAATCTATATGTGAGAGAGCTAATGCCATTTCCCTATCTCCCCCCACGGCCAGTGCAAGGATATCCACCATTCCTCTTGCTTTCTGAATAAGCTCTATCATTTCTATTATATCTCTTCTTTTGCGAATTACCAAAATTCCTTTCGTTTTAGGATTTCCATCTATCAGGCTCTTTAAAGCCCATTTAGTCGTAAATCTGGAGGTAAGTAGAAAAGGTTTTTTCAAATCCTCAAAATACTTTCTTCTTATCTTGTAAAATATGTTATGATACTCTTCGCTTCTGTAATCAGGATAAGTATAATCAAAGGGGATAAATTTCCCCTCTTTAAATCTTAAGGTAACTTCAGCATATATTCCCTTGTTAAGGTACACCCTATGAGCTTGATCTTTAGTAGTAGCTAAAACAAGCTTCCCCCCTTCTAAATAACCTGGATCAAGATTTATCCTTCTGTTTTTCCCCTCTATCCTGTTAGTAAGCTGTTTTATTTCTACTATATGCTCAGGAGATATCAAAGGAGTAAAGGAAACAAAAACCCTCTTTAAGTTGGGACCAATCTCATCCTCGTAGTAATTAGTCCACCTAAATTGTATTTCTTCGCTTTCAAAATCCATCTCTCCAAACTCACTTATAAGGGTTTCCTTAATTTCCTCAAAAAATTTTCTATCTTTATATAAAATCCCTATAAATAGCTTCACAGGAGAAGGAGGATATTCCTCTCCCACACAAATTCACTCCTTTATTTTAAATTTCTTAAGCTTATACTGAAGGGTCTGCCTAGGTATACCAAGAAGCTTTGCTGTCTTACTTATATTACTTCCACAGAAAGAAAAAGCCTCTTTTATTATCTCTCGCTCCTTTTCCTCCAAAGCTTCTTTTAATGTAAAACCGCTACTCCAAAAACCATCTGATAATCGATCAACAGCGAAACTATTCTGGACTATCTTTAAAAGATCTCTAAAATTTTCTTTTAAATCAATTCCCTTTAATTTATTCAGAATACTACTTTCTAAAGTAAGCTCAGGGAATTTGCTCTTCAAAAATTTCTCTGCTTCTTCCCATCTCTGTGACAAGGGAGGAAGGTATATAACTCCTTTAAAGCAATCTCTTAAAAAAGCTGAAAAGTAACTCAACGGAAGCCTAGAAGTAACTATACTCTTATGCGTCTTAATTAGCTTAACTAAACAAACTTTACTATCTTCATCAAAAGAATCCAAGTTCTCCACAAAAACAATGCTACCATCCTTTAATTCTTCAGGGAAAGGACTGGAATTTATAAAAATAACATCTTCACTTCCTTCCAATATTTTAAGAGCAAGATGAGTTTTACCAGTGCCTTTTGGCCCCCAAATAAATAAACTACCTTCCTTAAAAGCTTCAATTCCTAGCAAAAGGGATTCTTCTGAAATTTTTCCCAAGTTTATCCAATCTTCCATGTCAGGAAATTTAAATAAAGATTGAAGAGAAAGTATCTCCACTGCACCAATTACTTCATCAAAAACCTTGATCGGAAAAGCAATCCTCTTCAGACAAAACTTTTTCCCCTTAACACTCTCCATGATGTCCTGACCTATAGCATCCTTACCACTATTTAAGCTCTTATATATAGGATATTTGGACCAAGAATCGCCAAATATTTCCCAAGCAAACCTATTTACAGGAGATTTTATACCGAAAAGCTCTTCAAAAACTGAATTGCAAAAAAGTATCTTACCTCTAGAATCTACATACCAGATTCCTTCACCTATAAAATCGAAAACTCTTTCAAAACATCTCTGAATAGCGGCAAGCTTAGAAGCCTTAGATAACAGATTCTCAAGCTCAGTAACATCTTCCCACAAAAAAGCCCATCCATTAACATGTTCACCACTACGTAAAGGAATTAGTAATCCTTCTAATTTTTTACCTCCCAAAGAAAGCTCTATCTCTTCTCGAAAAGAAAGCCCCTTGCTTCTCTCAATTTTATCAATATGCCAGTTTTTCATCCGATCATCTTTAATTATTTCTCTAAAGAGAGCATTAGAATAAATCAGCTCCTCTGCATCATTAAATATACCCAAAGCAAAAGGCAAATTTTCTAACAGGTCAGCTATTAAGGATAGAGACAAACCTCTTTTCCCACCTAAAAATTCCATAAACTCCAAAGCACTCCAGAAACCATACAATTCCCCCTCTAAAGTTACAACAGGAACTTTAACATCCTTACCATTAAGAAGCTCAGGTAAAAACCCCTTAACTTCATTTATATCATTCATAAGAAAAGAAATAAGTTCTTTTGTCACAATTTGATCCAGATCCTTGAGATCTCTACCAGTTAGACTAACAACTTTACTTTTAAGTAAAGCACCTTTAATTTCTCTACCTTTTCCGATAACAGGTATGAAATCGACCGCATATCTATAAAACAAACGTAATAAGTTACGCAAGTTAAGCTTTTCCAACCTTATCCCTCCGCTATGCTGACTTTTGGGCACTTATAAGTATAACCATCTTTAAAGTCTATTGATAGTGACTATTGTCCTACATCATCTTTCCTCTCTTTTAAGGTTTTCAAGCTCTCTCTTAAGCAAGGCTATCTGGGCTTCAAGAGCGTTTATCATTGCCTCAAGCTGAGCTATCCTCATTGTTTTCCAATCGAAAGGACTTCCCCAGCTAAAAAACCATCCAAAGGGTGGATAAAAAGACGCAAAGAAAGTCTTAAAAAAGCTCCCCAACTCAGGTTCCCATCTTTTTAACTCCCCTAATCTGAATCTCTCTACAATCTCTCTAACCTTTATGGGCAAAGCTTTGAAAAGCTCTACTCCATAAAACTTGAAAAATTGGTATACCCAAGGATCAAAACCATCACTTATTACTATTTTAACCCCTTTATCTACAAGAAACTGAGCTACCTGAACTCCCACACTCCTTTTAATGTCTGAGTACAAGTTAGGCATACTTTCATAGTTATCTTTCTCGATCTCATAAATTATAAAGTAAGGTGCTCTACAAAAATCAAGAGATGCAATGGATTCTAAACTATCTCCTAAAGCACTGATAGCTATTTTCAATAACATATCACCTCCTTTTATTCCTCCTCACCTAAACGATGTTTGGGAGCCCAAGATGAACAACTATCGCTCCCTTTAACAGAAATCTCCCTTAACCTACAGGTCCCATAACCTAAACCAAGACTTTCCTCACCCCAGGGAAGATCTTCAGGAACAAAATACTTGCATCCAGAGCATCTTCTTCTAATCATAGAAAGCGACCTCCTTATAAATTACAAATAAACTCGCATAAAACATTTTACCACCCCATCCAAAGATATGGAAAGATATTAACAAATAAGTTTGATATAATTAGATTGAAGTAAATCACTATAAGGAGGGAAAGAAGATGGAAGAAAGGGAAACACTTAATGAACTTGCCAAAGTTGAGGAAACAAAACCTACTAAAGAAACAAGAGAATTAGTGATTAGAACACTAAAAGAAATTCTTCCAACTGATGAATTTCGTGAGCTTATCCAGGAAACTTTAAGACCATCAATAGAGTACAGACTATTAAGAGATGAGTTTACTTTACTTTCAGCTCGGTTAGAAGCAAGTTTCGAGGGCTTTAGGAGAGAAATAAGTGCCTTAGCTAGTGAGCTAAAAGCAGATTATAGAATTCTAAAGGAAGAAATATTAAGCTCGGCAAAGGAAGCCACTAATGGAATAAAGGAAACTACATTAAACCTTAAAAAAAGCAGTGAAGATACAAAGGAAAAAGTAGAAAAGAGCTTCTCCAAAATAGAAGAGTCGCTTAATCATATTCTAGACAGGGTTCAAAACGAAATTACAGAAACCCTACAAAAAATAGACATTAAAACTCCTATAAGTGAGATAACAAGAAAAATTGAAGCATATAAAGAGGAAATGAAAATCTCACTAAGTAACGAGCTTAAAAGCATAGAAAACCTCTCAGCAAACATTCAGAAAGCCATAAGCGAATTTGAAACCAAAATATCTACAAGAGTAAACGAAAGGCTAAGTATAATGGAAGAACTATTTAGAGAGGTATCAAAGGAAACGAAAGATACACTATCCAAGATGAAAAGCGAACTAGAAGCGCAAAAGCTGGACATTCAAACTCATTTAAGAGAAAACGGAGAAAAATTAGTAGAGCAGATTAATTCCCTTCATATAAAATTAAATGGAATAGAAAATAAGATGTCCAGTGTAAATACGAAAACTTTTATTAACTTACTTTTGATACTTTTAAGCTTTGGAGGAGTGGCTTTTATTATAACTAAGCTCATGAGTGGTTAAAACCAGAAAGATTCCCAAAACTATAAAAATGGAACTAACTACAAAGGGAGCGGACAAGCCAAAAAGATCTTGAGCTTTTCCGGATATTATGGGTCCAACGAACATACCTGCGCTATTAGCTATTTGAAGCAAAGACATGGTTTTTGCCATACCTTTGTTTCTGCCAAGCTCAGTCATAATAGCTGCCAAAGCAGGATAGGCGGCTCCTGCTGTAATTCCTATGATCAACATAACAAAAAGCAAGACATGATAACTATTAAAGTAAGGAACCAAGAACATTAAAATGCTATAAAGTATATTGGCAATAAGTATTATCTTTTTCTTAGAAAATTTATCTGTAAGTCTTCCTAATGGGCCCTGAACTAAAGCAGTAACCCCAAGAAAAATTCCGACTATAATTCCGATTTCATCGTACTCTATTCCCTTTAGGTGAGCTATTAGAGGAAAGAAGGTCATAAGAATTGCTCTACTTATGTCCATAGCAAAACCAATAAAACATAAGCTAAAATAGGTTTTTTCCCTAAAAATAAGCTTAAGAATTGCTAGTAAATCCATATCCTTAGATTTTGTAAAGGAATTATTCGAAGAAGGAACAAAAAACATAGCAAGTACCAAAGCTATAGCGGTAAAAGATGTCATTCCCCAGAAAGCTGCATTTATACCCCACTTCTTAACCAACAATCCACTTATGAAAGGCCCACCGCTAAGCCCGAGAAAGAAAGCAGTGTTTGCTATACCCATATATAACCCTTCCTTACCAACAGGTGACATTTCGCCAATATAGGCCATAGCAAGAGGAACTATCATGGAAGAACCTAAACCTTGAAGCAACCTTATACCTATCAAATCAAGTAAGGTTTTTGCATAAACATATAAAACAGAAGAAAGCAAATATATTAATAATCCGAAAACTATAAACTTCTTCTTTCCATACCTATCAGCAACACTACCTACAAAAATAACCCCTATTAATCTTGACAGAGACAGTATAGAAAAAACGATACCTACCTCTAAGCCTGTGGCTCCGAACTCTGTAGCATATATTGGCAAAACAGGGATAACTATTCCAACCCCTAAAACCGCAATAAATATAAGGAAAGCTAGAGTAGCCATGACTTGCTATATTATACTACTCATTGTACAATAAAAGCAAGAAAAGGAGGTGAGACTACTATCTGGGAGTTAAGAGACGAAATAAGGGAAGCGTTAGAATTAGGAAAGCCTGTAGTAGCTCTGGAATCTAACCTTATAACTCATGGATTTCCTTATCCACAAAACATAGAGATAGCTTTGCTTGCAGAAAAAGTAATAAGAGAACATGATGCTGTTCCAGCCACAATAGCAATTATAAGAGGAGTAATAAAGGTAGGCATCACTGAAGATGAGATTCGTATTTTAGCAAACAAAAACAGTGTTAACAAAGTAGGATTAAGAGATATACCCGTAACAATAGCAAGAAGGGAAAACGGAGCATTAACAAGTGGTGCAACGCTCTGGTGTGCGAGGAAAGTTGGTATAGAAGTTATTGCAACAGGTGGAATAGGAGGAGTACATAGAAACATAGATCAGAGCTTAGACATATCAAATGACATTAAGGTTCTATCTGAAGGATCGGGCATAGTAGTCTGCTCTGGTCCAAAAGCAATTCTTAACCTTGAAGCTACATTAGAACTTCTAGAAACTTTAGGAGTAATAGTTATAGGTTACAAGACCAATGAGCTACCAGCCTTCTACTTCAGGCATAGTGGAATAAGACTTGAAATAAGCGCCGATTCAGCAGGAGAAATAGTACAAATATATGAAATATCTAAAAAGCTTGGTATAAATAAGAGCATACTTGTAACTAATCCACCGCCTAAAGAAGCTTGGGATAAAACAGAGTTTGAAACACTTTTTAAGGAAGCAATTGAAGAAGCAAAAGTTTTAAATATAAGGGGAAAAGCTTTAACACCATACCTACTAGGCAAACTAGCTCAATTAAGCAAAGGGAAGAGTATTGAAGTCAATGCGAGTATAATATTATCAAACGCAGCCTTAGCTGCTAAAATAGCCAAAAAACTCAAGGAAAACTAATGAAGATGAAAAGAATAGAATTTAAGATATATGGTGTGGTTCAAGGGGTGGGGTTCCGCCCCTTTGTTTCAAAACTTGCAAATTCCCTATCCTTGGGAGGATGGGTTAAAAATACAAGTGAATGTGTTGAGATAGAAATCATAGGAGAAGAGGAAGTATTAAACACATTTCTTAGCGAGTTAATAAACTCTTCTCCCCCCTTATCCAAAATCGTAAAGATAGAGAAAATTAAAGAAGAAGATTTTAAGGATGCTAAACCTCCCTTTAAAATCCTTAAAAGCGAAAAAAGAGAATCAATAAATAAAAACAATTTATGGATACCGCCAGACGTAGGAACGTGTGATGATTGTCTAAGAGAACTCTTCAATCCTGCAGATAGGAGGTATAAATACCCCTTTATAAATTGCACCAACTGTGGCCCTAGATTCACTATAATAATGGATATTCCTTACGATAGGGAAAAAACAACCATGAGAACCTTTAAAATGTGTAAAGATTGTGAAAGAGAATATTATAATATCGAGGATAGAAGATTTCATGCTCAACCAAACGCGTGTCCCATATGCGGACCCAGCCTAAGCCTTTTAGATAAAAATGGAAAAGTAGTATATGGAGATCCCATAGAAAATACAATTAAATTGCTTAAAGATGGGAAAATAGTAGCGATAAAGGGTCTTGGCGGATTTCATCTAGCAGTAGATGCACTGAACAAAAAAGCCATTATTGAACTTAGAAAAAGAAAGAAAAGACCACATAAGCCTTTTGCCCTAATGGCTTTTGATATGGATAGAATCTTAAAATTTGCGCTCGCAACTGAAGAAGAAAAAAAGATTCTTCTAAGCCCAAGTAAACCTATAGTCCTACTAAGAAAAAGATCTTTATCCTCATTACCCGAAGAAATTGCACCAAATAACAAGTACCTTGGTTTCATGCTTCCTTACACTCCTATACATTATCTTATTACTAAGGAGTTTCAAGCGCTTATAATGACAAGCGGCAATCTCTCAGATGAACCAATAATACATGAAAATGATGAAGCTCTAACTAAGCTCAACCAAATAGCAGACTTTTTCTTGGTTCACAACAGAGATATTTTTACCCCCTGTGATGACTCTATAGTAATCAATAGTTCAATAATAAGAAGAGCAAGAGGGTACACCCCCTTACCCTTAGTTGGAGATGAAGAACTTCCCCCAATCCTAGCATGTGGGGGAGAAGAAAAGTCCTCCTTTGCATTAAGCAGGGACAACACCATAATATTAAGTCAATATATAGGAGATCTCAAGGACTTAGAAACGCTTGAGAGGTATGAATTATTAATAGAAAGATTTAAAAACCTATTTAACGTAAGTCCAAAATATGTAGTTTGTGATCTCCATCCCCTTTACCTTTCAACAAAATATGCTGAGAAAACAGGCCTGCCGATATTGAAAGTTCAACACCATCATGCCCACTTAGCAAGCTGTATGTGGGAAAATGGTCTAAAAAATAAAGTAATAGGTATAATACTTGATGGCACAGGATATGGAGAAGACGAAACTATCTGGGGCGGAGAAATACTTGTAGGAGATCTACTTAACTTTGAAAGAATAGCTCATTTTAAACCTATTCCACTTCCTGGTGGCGACAAGGCTATAAAAGAACCCTGGAGAGTAGCTTTAAGCTATCTTAAAACGATAGGAAGAGAAAATCTTATAAAGGAGGAAAAAGCTCAAAGTATCATTAAAATGCTAAGTTTAGGAATAAACTCCCCCCTATCCTCTGGATGCGGAAGACTTTTTGATGCAGTATCCGCATTCTTAGGAATAAGAAGAGAAATAACCTATGAAGCTCAAGCAGCTATAGAGCTTGAGGGAGTTGCCGATGAAAACGAGAAAAGCTCCTATAGTACCGAAATCTTAATGTCTAATAAGAAAATCCTGTTAAATTGGGGAAAAATGTGGAATGAACTTACACATGATATGATGAAGGGCGTACCATTAGAAATATGTGCAATGAAATTTCATAATTATATTGTGAATAGCTTATCAGAAGCTACAGAACTTGTAAAGAATATAACCGGAATAAACGACGTTGTTTTAAGCGGCGGTGTGTTTCAAAATCAAATCATATTCAGGAAAACTATAGAAAACTTGACTAAAATGGGTTTTAAGGTTTATCATCATAAAGAAGTCCCTACAAATGACCAAGGGATAGCTGTCGGTCAACTTGCCATATGTGCAGCCAAAATAAAGAAAGGAGAGATTTAAAAAGTGTGTCTTGCTATACCTCATAAGGTAATTGAGATAGATGGAAATGAGGCCTTAACCGAAATAGGAGGAATTAGAAAGAAAATCCGCCTCGATTTGCTTGAAAACGTTGAGGTCGGAGATTTTGTCCTTGTCCATGCGGGATTCGCTATAGAAAAACTCAACATAGAGGAGGCAAAGGAAATTCTTGACGCTTGGAGAGAGATTGAAAAATATCAGAGTTAAAAAGCCTTTAAAGTTTATGGAAGTATGCGGAACCCATACAGTTAACATATGTAAATTCGGTCTAAGAAGCATTTTCCCAAAAAATGTAGAACTTAGAAGCGGACCTGGTTGTCCAGTGTGTGTAACTCCTGCTTCTGCGATAAAGATAGGAATAGATCTAGCTCTAAGCAACAGCAAGTTTTTGATTGCAACTTACGGAGACATGATGAAGGTCCCTGGCCCCAATGGAACCCTTGCTGATGCAAGGGCAAAAGGGGGAAAAATCTTAAGCGTATACAGCATAACCGAGGCTGTTGCATTAGCAGATAAAGAAAGGGATCTAAAAGTTATATTTTTAGGGGTGGGATTTGAAACAACAGCCCCTGCAAGCGCATGGGCCATAAAGGAAGCAAAAAAAAGAAACCTCAGAAACTTCTTTTTGGCTTCCTTTCATAAGTTGGTTCCCCCCGCTCTAGAAATATTAGCTTCTGAAGGAAGACTAAACGGCTTTCTTTGCCCAGGCCATGTAAGCACCATAATAGGAGCTAAAAGCTATAAGAAAATAGCAGAGAAATACAAGATACCATGTGTAATATCTGGATTTGAAGCAGAAGAAATTATCTTTGCTATGACAAAGCTTATAGAAATGGCAGAAAATGAAAGATACGAAGTTTTCAATGCTTATAAACATGTAGTTAAAGAAGATGGGAACAAAATAGCACAAGAATTACTTTATGAAGTCTTCGAAGAAGAGGATAGCGAATGGCGAGGATTGGGAACCATACCAAAAAGCGGATTAAAATTAAAAGACGACTTTTCTGAATTTAACGCAAAGATTATCTTCAAATTAAAAGAAGATAGCATTCAAGAAAAAGTAGGATGTAAGTGCGGTGATGTTCTTAAAGGCTATATATATCCCTATGAATGCCTGCTTTTTGGGAAAGCCTGCACTCCTGAACACCCAATAGGACCATGCATGATCTCAAGCGAGGGAAGCTGTGCAGCCTACTATAGATATGGAGGTCGTATAGAAGATGATTAAATTAGCCCACGGTAGCGGAGGCGAAAAAACAAGAGAAATAATAGAAAATCTTTTTTTGCCAGCCTTTAGAAACCCGATCTTAGAAAAACTAGAAGATAGCGGAAGGATGAACGGTTTAGCTTTGACAATAGATGGATATACGGTAAAACCTATCTTCTTTAGAGGAGGAGACATAGGTAAACTCTCAATATCTGGAACTGTAAATGACCTTGCTGTATGCGGAGCGAAACCAAAAGCTATCGCTGTTTCAATAATTGTAGAGGATGGCTTCCCAACAGAAAAACTTGAGAGGATCGTTCTATCAATGGCAAAAGTTTCAAAAGAGATAAACGCCCCTATAATCACAGGTGATTTCAAAGTCGTAGCTAAAGGAGAAATTGATGAAATCTTTATTATTACAAGCGGATTAGGGGAAATATTCTACTCAGGATTAGGAGCAGAAAAAGTATCACCGGGAGATATCATAATAGCTAGTGGTCCATTAGGTGATCACTCACTAGCTATTATGGGTGAAAGGTACGAAGTAGAGCTTCCACCAGATTTTGAGAGCGATTGTAATCCTATACTTAAGCTCGTCGAAGCTATCTTAAAAATAGGAGGAGTAAAGTGGATGAGAGATCCAACGAGAGGAGGTTTGGCAGCAACATTAAATGAACTTGCTAAAACAATTAACAGAGAGATAATAATTTACGAGGATAAAGTACCCTTCAGAAAAGAGGTAATTGATTTTTGCGAAATATTCGGGTTTGACCCTTATCACTTAGCCTCAGAAGGAAGGTTTATAGCAGTTATTGAAAAAGAAAAGGAGAAAGAAATTTTAAGTGAGCTTAAAAAATTTCCAGAAGGAGCTAGTGCTATATCCATAGGAGAAATAAGAGAAAACAGAAAAGGAAGAGTCATAGTTAAGACCAGATTCGGTGGGTTAAGATTACTTGACCCACCAAGAGGTGAGCTTTTACCCAGAATATGTTAAAGAAAGGAAGGGAGGAACGAAGAAATGTATCTCATCTTAAGCAGTAAGAGATTAGCCCCTAATATTTTTGAGTTCATCATAAGAGCCCCTCTCGTAGCAAAAAATGCTAAAGCAGGTCAATTTGTTATAGTGAGATCCCATGAAAAAGGCGAAAGAATCCCTTTAACGATAGCTGATTTTGACCCTAAGAATGGAACAATCACAATAGTTTTTCAAGTGGCCGGAAAAACAACAGATGAACTTTCTAACTTTAAAGAAGGTGATTATCTAAAAGATCTTGTAGGCCCACTAGGAAATCCATCAGATATAGAGCTGTTTGGGAAGGTTCTCGTAGTCGGAGGAGGTGTAGGTATCGCTCCAATATTTCCTATAGCTCGTGCTTTAAAAGAAGCCGGAAATAAAGTTATAGGTATAATAGGAGCTCGAACCGCTGAACTCTTATTTTGGGAAGAAAAAGTAAGAAACGTTTGCGACGATCTTATAGTGTGTACAGATGATGGAAGTAAAGGCTTCAAAGGCTTTGTAACGCAGGCAATGGAAGAAGTATTCAAGGCTAACGGAGATATCCAAAAATGCTGGGCTATAGGTCCTTTAGTAATGATGAAATTCGCAACCCGCGTAGCTGTGAAATATAATGTACCAATAATAGTTTCGTTAAACCCAATAATGGTCGATGGCACAGGAATGTGCGGAGCATGCAGATGCACTGTAGGAGGAAAAACATTTTTTGCCTGTTCTCACGGTCCAGAGTTTAACGGAGCTCTTGTAGATTTTGATGAGCTAATAAAAAGAAACGAAAGGTTTAAAGAAGAGGAAAGAATTGCATGGGAACGCTATAAATCCATGAAAGGAGGAACCCAAAATGTCCAAAGTTAGAAAAACCAAAGTACCTATGAGAGAACAACCCGTCGAAGAAAGGATAAAAAACTTTAACGAAGTCCCTTTAGGATATACACCTGAAGAAGCCATGGAAGAGGCCAAAAGATGCTTACAATGTAAGGATGCCCCCTGTATAAAAGGATGTCCTGTTGAAATAAAGATACCAGACTTTATAAGAGAAATAAAGGAAGGGAACTTTAAGAAAGCAATAGAAATTATAAAAGAAGATAACTCTCTTCCTGCTATATGTGGAAGAGTTTGCCCACAAGAGGATCAGTGTGAAAAAGAGTGTAGATTAAGCAAAATAGGAGACCCTGTAGCCATAGGAAGGCTTGAACGCTTTGTAGCCGATTGGGAAGCAGAACAAGGTGTTGAAAAACCTAAACTATCCCTTATGAAAGGGATAAAGGTAGCTGTAATAGGTTCTGGGCCTGCAGGATTAACAGCAGCAGGAGAACTTGCAAAACTTGGCTATGACGTTACAATATTTGAGGCTCTACACGATACCGGTGGAGTTTTAAGATATGGAATTCCTGAGTTTCGTTTACCCAAAAAAATAATAGACAGGGAAGTAGAATATATAAAGATGCTAGGTGTAAAGATAGAAGTCAATGCCATCGTTGGTAAAACCCTGACAATAAAACAGCTTTGGGAAGACGGCTTTCAGGCTATGTTCATAGGAACTGGTGCTGGCTTACCGAAGTTTATGAACATTCCTGGTGAAAACTTAAACGGAATATACTCCGCCAATGAATTTCTGACAAGAGTAAACCTTATGAAAGCTTACCTCTTCCCAGAGTACGACACGCCGGTCAAAGTGGGAAAAAGGGTAGTTGTCATAGGTGGAGGAAATGTGGCAATGGACGCGGTTAGAACCGCGAAAAGACTTGGAGCTGAACAATCAATGATAATTTATCGAAGAACCGAAAAAGAAATGCCCGCAAGAATTGAAGAAATAGAAAGAGCGAAAGAGGAAGGTATAATCTTTCACTTTCTAACGAATCCTATAAGATACATAGGAGACGAAAAAGGTAACGTGGTTGCAGTAGAATGTATAAAGATGGAGCTTGGTGAACCAGATGAAAGCGGAAGAAGAAGCCCTCGCCCCATCCCTGGATCGGAGTTTATACTTGAGACGGACACAGTAGTAGTTGCTATAGGAACTGGACCCAATCCTGTTTTACTCCAAGCCTTTCCAGAGCTCAAACTAAATAAGTGGGGATACATTGAAGCCGACCCTGAAACAGGAGCTACATCTGTACCCGGAGTTTATGCCGGAGGAGATATAGTAACTGGAGCTGCAACAGTAATATCTGCAATGGGAGCAGGAAAACGAGCAGCAAAAGCTATTGATCAATATCTTCAGAAAAAATTAAAAGGGGGTTCCCCTTAAAAGGGAACCCCCTTTTAATTTTTAGCTTAACGCTTAGAGCTCTGGTAAAGCCTCCTTGCCTTCATCCTTCCATACTTCTTTCTTTCCTTCATTCTCGAATCTCTTGTAAGAAAATCCTTTTCTTTCAATATTGACTTAAGATTTGGATCATATTGAAGAAGGGCGCGAGCTATGCCTAACCTTATAGCTCCCGCTTGTCCAGACAAGCCTCCCCCACTAACATTTACATAAATATCAAACTCCCTTTCTTTTCCCAAGCTCTTAAGAGGCTCAAGAGCGTATATCTTCCACGCTTCTCTTGGAAAATACTCATCTAGACTGCGATCATTTACAAGAACGTTACCCGTACCTGGCTTAACCCAAACCCGAGCAATCGCCGTCTTTCTCCTGCCGGTCCCATAATAAATCCATCTGTTTTCCAAATCCTATCTACCTCCCTTAAAACTCCAATTCTAAAGGTTGGGGCTTTTGAGCCTGATGAGGATGTTCAGAACCCCTGTAAACCCTAAGTTTCTTAAACATTTTCCTACCCAACTTATTCTTAGGAAGCATTCCCCATACCGTTCTCTCTATTATCTTCTCAGGAGCGCTCTGAAGCATCTTCTCATACGTTGTAACTTTCAACCCCCCCGGATAAGGCGAATGACTATAAAGCTTCTTTTGAGTAAGCTTTTCACCTGTAAGTTTAATCTTATCAGCATTAATCACTATTATATAGTCCCCTGTATCAAGGTAAGGAGTATATATAGCCTTGTGTTTACCCCTCAATATATAAGCTATCCTCGCAGCTAACCTACCTAATGGCTTATCTGTGGCATCCACAATATACCATTTTCTCTCCAGCTCTTTAGGTTTAGGTATGTATGTCTTATTCCCAAACATAATAATCTCCTCCCTTTCCCTTTTAGACACGTTCTTAATTTTAATATAGGGCTAGGGTTTTGTCAAGGAAACGATCCAAAACCTCACCACTTTGAAAAAATCATATTGCTGTTTTTAAGACTTTATGTTATCATTAAATTCTGGCAGAGTAGGCATCATACGTTAAGTGCCAGGGGATGGGATGTTGCCCCTGGATGAACGGTGGGTAGTTTCCACCGGCGCTATGATGTCGCATCCGCTGCCACATCTACTTCATAAGCCTCTTTTACCTCAAAGATGTGGCAGTCTCTGCCAATCTTTGAGGAAAGGAGGTGTTAAGTATGAGGTTTTCAACCTCAACTATGGTCCACGCCAGCATCCTCATAGCTATAAGTATTGTTCTCACTCGATTTGCAAGCTTTATGCTAACACCTTACATAAGACTTGGCTTTGGTCCCGTTCCCATATACATCGGTGGTATACTCTTTGGCCCATGGGTTGGAGCAATAATTGGAGCACTTGCTGACATTGTAGGCTTCTGGTTCAATACCTTCGGTGCTGCCTTTCCCAATCCCTTCATAACTTTGGCATCCTTATGCAGAGGGCTACTACCTCCACTATTTTTGAAAGCCTTAGGTGCAAAACAACTTACTTTTCGTTCACTCATAATATCCATAATATTAACAGAAATTGTGGCAGGCTTAGGTCTTACAACTTACGGACTCACCTTAATATATAAGGTTCCATTCTCTGTGCTCATCGTTCCGAGACTTATATCTACGTCTCTTCTGGTCATCATCTACTCTTTATTGATCTATGCAATAGCAACAAAACTCCTAGCTACCAAAGTTTTTCACAAGGAATTTTCCACAACTAAATAAAAATTGATAGGGGGCACCTAACTGTTAGGTGCCCCCTATTAGCCCCTCTGAGAGTAAAGCTTGTGCTAATTTTAAGTCAAAAGCATAGGTTATTTTTATATTCCATATATTACCAATAACCAATCTTATATTCTCCTCCTTAAAATACCTTAAAATTAAGCTACAATCGTCAGAAGCTTCAATAAATCCATCTTCTAAAGCTTTACGATGGGCCTCTTTTATTAAAGAAAGATGAAAACCCTGAGGAGTTTGAATAATGAACATTCTATCACGAGGAGGAATATTTTCTACCACAAGATCTTTGGCAAAAGCTATAGTTTCCTTTGCGGGTATAGCTAAGGTTACTGCTTTAAACGATCTAAGCTCTGTTATAAGTCTTTCTATATCTTCAACCAAAACGAAAGGACGAACTGCATCATGTATTAAAACAACCCCATCTTCATCGCAAATGTTTTCCAAACCAAGTCGAGAGCTTTCCTGCCTTGTTTTCCCACCAGCAATGAATTTACTTATCTTTTTATATTTTGGACCTTTGAATAAACTTCTTGCAAAATCCATATATTTATCATTTACAACAAGAATAATCTCATTAATACTTTTACTAACTTCAAAAGGTTCTACAGCCCACTCTAAGATGCTTTTTTCACCAATCTTAAAAAACTGCTTAGGAAAGCTATTATCGAATCTTTTTCCCTCTCCCCCAGCTAAAACTACAGCATAAACTCTTTTAAAGAACATTTTACACACCACCTTAATATTGTATAATTCTAAAGGAGGTGATTAGCTTGGTTAAAAAACTTGATTGGATAAAGCTGGAGAAAAACGAATCAATTTATAGGGATCCAAACGTACCCCCTGCCTCCAAGGAAAAAATCACCGACGCTATAGCACGATCAGCTTATACTTACCATCATGCTTATAGCGGCTGCACACGCGCAGTTTTACTAGCACTTAACGCTCACTTAAATCTGGCTCCTGAAGAAGCTTTCAAGTATTGCTTTAGCGCCTGTTCAACCTTACCTGGCGGTGTAGCAAGGATGGGAGAAGTATGTGGCGCATTGACAGGAGCTTTACTAGCTATAGGGCTTGCCTTCGGCCCCCAAAAACCCCAAGATATTAAAAGCTATGACAGAGCTCTAAAAATAGGAGCTCAACTATTCACAAAGTTTAAAGAAACATTTAACCATGTAAGGTGTCAAGAAATTCTAGAAGAGCTTTTTGGGAAAAGCCCGAACTTTTGGAACTCTCAAGAAAGGATAGAATGGATAAAAGCCGGTGGTCTTGAAACATGCTCTTTACTATGCGCAGAAACAGCAAGAATGGCTGCAGAAATAATCATAGATATCAGAGAGAAAGAGAATCAAACATCTTCCTAAGCTTCTTCTTTACTCGTTGGAGAGCGTTATCGACAGCTTTAGAATTACATCCAAGCTCTTTAGCAATTTCAATATAGCTTTTGCCTTCTAAATACCTTTTAAGAATCATCCTCTCCAATTCACTTAAGCTTTTTTCAATCTCATAGTATACGCTAACCGGTTCATCCTCTCTCAATAAAGAATTAATATTTATGTTTTCCTCTAAAGGAACATAATGAGAGGAAGGGATATCTTTTTGTCTAGTGGCACGTCTTAAGGCAGTTATAAGTTGTCTTTCAACGCACACTTCCAGAAAAAGATCAAAATCTTTATTTTTATGAATATCAAATGAATTAACTGCTTTAAATAAACCAAACATTCCTTCCTGGAGGAGGTCTTCTTTATCCATATTTGGAACAAAATACCTTTGCACTATAGACCTAATAAGAGGCATATACATCTTTACTATTTCATTCCATGCTTCAGAAGAACCATTTTGGGCCTTTACTATCAGTTCTCCCTTTCCTTGAGACACAAACTTCACCTCACACTTTCTACCACTTCAGAACAAAGAAGTTCAAGATTATCATCCACTTTGACTATCAGTCTCCCATCATCGTTGATATCTAAAGCTTCCCCTTTAAAAAGCTTACCTTCCCTTTTAAAAACGATCTCTCTTCCGAGGTTAATACAAATTGATTTATAGCGAGACAAAACTTCTTTCTTCCTGAACCATAAACTCTCCAACTCCCTAAAGATATTATTTATCATAATACTAAGAATAACCTCCTCTTTAACTGGAAAACCGATCTCACTTTCAAGAGAAGTAGAATCAGGAACGTCGGAAATATCTCTCAGATTCAAACCTACCCCTAAAAGACAATAATCTAGTTCTCTACCATTAAATAATCCTTCTATTAGAATTCCACAGACCTTTTTACCCGATAAAAGAACATCATTTGGCCATTTAACCAGGGCATTTAAACCTAATTCGCTAAGAGCATCAACTACAGCCAAAGCTGTTACCAAACTCAAAAGATTAAGTTCGTTTCCCTCCAATTTAGGCCTAAAAGCAAAAGTAAACCACAAACCCCTTCCTTGGGGAGAAATCCATTTCTTCCCGTGTCGCCCTCTTCCACAGGTTTGCTCCCCAGCCCATATAATAGTTCCATCACAAAGCTTTCCCTCTCTATAAAGCCTCTTAGCCTCCTCTTGTGTAGAATCTATACTTTCAATATAAATAATTTGACAAACTCTAGAGGATAATCCCTTTATTTCGCTCCCCTTCATCTTTTTCCTCCTCTTCTCTTTTCTCCTCTTTCTCTACTTTCTTCCTCCCCCACTCTCTCAGAGTTTCAGCCATCTCCCTGAGTTTCTTTTCTACCTCTTCGTGAAACCTCTGCGGGTTCAAACCTGTAAGAATCTCGATACCCTCATCTATGGTCCTTATAGCATAGATGTGAAACTTTCCTTCCTTAACAGCTTCAACTATATCTTCCCTTAGCATAAGGTTTTCTTTATTTCTATAAGGAATTATTACACCTTGTCTACCTGTCAATCCCTTTATTCTACAAAAATCAAAGAAACCAGCTATTTTCTTGTTTACACCACCTATTGGTTGTATGTTACCCTTCTGATCTACAGAACCAGTGATAGCTATATCCTGCCTTAATGGAATTCCAGAGATAGCAGAAAGTAAAGCATATAGCTCCGCTGCAGAAGCACTATCTCCTTCGATTCCCTCGTAAAGCTGTTCAAAGCATATACTTGCAGAAAGGGTTAAAGGAAAATCCTTAGCATATCGGGATGCCATATAGTTGGAAAGAATCATAACACCTTTATCATGAATTTTCCCGCTCATTCTGCTCTCTCTTTCTATATTTATAACTCCACGCTGACCAAGATGAACCGTAGCTGTTATCCTACTGGGCTTGCCAAAAGAATAGTCCCCAACATTAAGAATAGCAAGCCCATTTATTTGTCCGACCTTCTCTCCTTCCGCTTCTATAATTATCTGATCTCTCGCAAACATTTCTTTTAACTTTTCTTCATATCTATTCTCGCGATATATTTTTTCCTCTATAGCCTTTTTAACATGCTTATCCTCTATGTAATTGCTACCATCCATCCGAGCCCATGCATCAGCCTCAATCAAGACCGTTATAATATCACTAAATCTTGTCGAAAGTTTCCTCTGATCTTCAGCAAGCTCACTACTATAATCTATCAATGCAGCTAACGCAGTTTTATCACAATGTAGTAATCCTTCCTCACGACAATAAGAAGAGATAAACCTACAAACTTCTTTTATATTATTTTCATTCCTCTCCATTTCCACATCAAAGTCCACCTTTATTTTAAAAAGCTTTTTAAAGTCTTCATCAAAGAGCGAAAGAAGATGATATATCCACGGAGATCCAATAAGTAAAACTTTAACCTTTACGGGTATAGGCTCCGGAACCAAACCAGACACAGGTATTAATCCTACGTGTTCTGCTATATTTTCTACCCTTATTTCCCCTGTTTTGAGAACTCTCTTTAAAGCATCCCATGATCCAAAATTCCTTAAGACATCTATAACGTTAAGTATAAGATAACCACCGTTAGCCCTATGAATAGCCCCTGCTTTTATTTTAGTGAAATCAGTGACTAAGAATCCCATTCTCTGCTCGTATTCAAGTTTACCAACCAGATTGTAATAAGTAGGGTTACTTTCAAAAACAACAGGTGCTCCTTCAAGGCGAGAGTTATCAACAAGAAGATTAACCCTGTATTTATCAAATGATGGAGGCGCTTTCTTGTGCGGTTCCCCCTCTTCAGCAGTTATGAGAAAATCATGTAGGTGTTCAACCACATCCTCCATCATATCTTCAAGGAAAGCAACAACTTTTGGAAGATCCACATACTTTTCTTTCAAATCCTTAAACAACCCACCGATAACAAAAATACACAACTCTTTCTCTAAACGCTTTATCCTTTCTCTTGCTCCCTTCTCTAATCTTTGAACCTCTCTCATAATCTGCATCGTTCTCTCATGAAGCTCTAGAGATCTTGCTTCTAATTCCTTCTTCTTTTCAAGAGGAAGAGCATTAAACTCCTCCTGCGTCATTTCCCTTCCATCAACCAATGGAACATTTATGAACCCTGTTGGAGTTCTCTTCAAAGCAAAACCAAGGAGTTCCGCCTCTCTATTTAATGCTTCCATAAGCTCGTTAACTTGCTCCTGAAGTTCCTTAAAGACAAGCCTCTTCCTCGCTTCAAACTCTTCTCCTTCAAAAGCTTTAGGAATTCTAGCTTTAAGCTCATCAAGAAGCTCCTCAATATCTTTCTTAAACTCTCTTCCCTTACCCGCCGGAAAGGATAAAGCTATCGGTCTTGAAGGATTTTTAAAGTTATAAACATAACACCAATCAGAAGGAACAGGCTCAGTTAGGGCGATCTCCTGTGCTATTTTCTTCGCATAAGTCGTTCTCCCAGTACCTGTAATTCCAACAAAAAAGAGATTATACCCTGGACTCTTCACCCTTAGCCCAAAATGGGCAGCCTTAGCCACTCTATCCTGTCCAATTATGCCTTTACTCAATGGCTCTATATCTTCGGTAGTTCTGAAGTCAAAAACATTTAAGGGACATTTAACCCTAAGTTCCTCATAAGATAATTCCAATGAAGACACCCCCTTTTAAAAACCTTAAGTAAAATTATATCAAATTTTTGTGATATAATTCTAAGAGTAAGAAAAACCGAAAAAACCAAAGGAGGTAAGATCTCATGTTCAAAACATTAAGAAACCAGATGAAGCTAATATTTATAATAGTTACTATTTTCTTCGCCCTATCCATATACATAGGATATGACATCTATACACGAGGAAAAGGATCCCCAACACATTCTCCATCTACCACAGCAGCCATAGTTAATGGAGTACCTATATCAACAGCTCTTCTTAATGCAGCTATAAGAAATGAGCTATCAAATTATAAAGCAGAAGACTTAAAGAAATTAACAAAGGAAGATTTTGAAAATATTAGAAGAAATGTATTACAGGCTCTTATAAATTATGAACTTGTATATCAGGAAGCCATAAAAGAGGGACTTAAACCGTCCTCTAAAGAAATAGACGACGCTATAAGCAACATTGAAAAAAGATTCTCAACTAAAGAAGAATTCTTAAACTTTCTTCAGAGACAAGGAATATCTCTAGCAGATCTGAGGAAAGGATTAGAAAGGGAGCTAACTGTCAATAAAATATTAAGAAAAATCCAAGAAAACGTTGTAATCGATGAAAATCAAATTAGAAGCATATATGAAAAACACAAAGATGCCTTAGTTGAACCTAAAAAGTTTGAAATAGCTTACAAAGTCTTTAACGAATTCCAAAAAGCAGAAGAATTTTACAAACAACTAAAAAGCGGCAAAAAGTGGGAGGAAATAGAACCAGAGATAAAACCCCAAGCCAGGAGCTTATATGAACTACCTAAATCCTTCTCAGAAAACGAGGGAGAGCTCAAAGAAAATTCTCCCTTCCTCATAAAAGGCGAAGAAACCTCATGGGTTGGATATGTTTTTTCAATAATACCACCTCGTCAAAAAAGCTATGAGGAGGTAAAAAAGCAGCTTGAAAGTATCCTTAAGTATACTGAAGGATTGGAAGCCCAGAGAAAATTTATTTTGTCCTTAAGAGAAAAAGCAGATATAAAATACCCTGATCCTTCTCTTGCTCCCTTGCCACCATCTCAGGACAAAAAAGCAGAAAGTGAAGAAGAAAAATTAACCAAAGAGTCTACACCAGTTAAGGATAGTATAGAGAAAAGCTCAACAGAAACTAAAAGTGAAGAAACCGAGAGGAAAACTCCTAAAGAAAACCAAAATAAACAATAATTTAAAGGGGTCTATCCTTTAAAGGATAGACCCCTATTAAGTAAGCACTCTATCAATCCTCTGAATCGAAACTGACCTAAGAGAACCAAGGTCAACCTCTATAAACACTCCTTGAAGAGAAACTTTTCCTTCAGCAACTTCTAGCTTTTCTGGAATACCAGTTAAAAATCTCCTTAAAACCTTTTCCGGCGTCATGCCAATTATTGAGTCAATAGGTCCAGTCATACCAACATCAGTTATATAAGCGGTCCCCCCAGGCAATATCCTTTCATCCGCTGTTGGAACATGAGTATGCGTCCCAATGATAGCTGTTACCTTACCATCAAAGTAATATGCAAAAGCAAGCTTTTCTGAAGTGGCCTCAGCATGAAAATCAACGATTATGACATTCCTTTCTTCCCCAACTTTTAGCAATATTTCTTCCATTTTCTCAAAAGGACAATTCGAAGGAGGCATAAATATTCTTCCCTGTAAATTTACCACGACTACTCTGTCGAGCTTAATATAACCTCTGCCCGGTGCCCTGACAGGATAGTTATAAGGTCTAAGGAGAGGGTATTCCTCCTTTTGAAGGAGTTCAACCCCCTCCTTCTTATCCCAAACATGGTTTCCTGTAGTAATCACATCAACGCCAGCAGATAGGATCTCTTCGACTACATTCCGTGTCAAACCAAACCCTCCAGCACTATTCTCTCCATTAGCTATAACCAAATCAGGCTTAAGCTCCTCTCTTAGAGAAGGAAGCATCTCTTTTACAGCCTTTCGACCAGGGCTTCCTACAATATCCCCTATAAAGAGTACTTTAAAGATGCTATTTTGCATAATCTACACTCCTCATCTCCCTTATTACAGTGACCTTTATCTGTCCAGGATATTTAAGCTCGCCTTCTATTTTACGTGCTATTTCATAAGCAAGCTTTGCAGAAACGGCATCATCTACAATTTCAGGTTTAACTATTACCCTTACTTCCCTACCAGCTTGAATAGCATAGGCCTTTTCAATTCCATTAAAAGAAGAAGCTATTCTCTCAAGATTCTCAAGTCTCTTTATATACTCCTCAAAGCTTTCCCTTCTTGCACCAGGCCTTGATGCAGAAATAGCATCAGCAGCTTGAACTAAAACAGCAATAACGCTTTGGGGCTCTACTTCACTATGGTGAGCTTCTATAGCATGAATCACCTCTTGAGACTCTCCATATTTCCTAGCAAGCTCCGCTCCTATCTGGGAATGAGTTCCTTCTACATCTGTATCAACGGCTTTACCGATATCATGCAACAAACCAGCTCTCTTAGCCAAAAGCACATCCTCACCTAGCTCAGCAGCCATAACACCAGCAAGATGTGCAACTTCAAGAGAGTGAGTCAATATATTTTGACCATAGCTAGTTCTATATTTGAGCATCCCTAAAAGTCTAACGAGCTCAGAATGCATTTTCCCAACCTTGGCCTGAAACACAGCATCCTCTCCTGCTTCTCTTATATCATCTTCCAATTCCCTTAAAGCCTTTTCATACATTTCTTCTATACGTGCTGGGTGAATTCTCCCATCAGCTATCAGTTTTTCAAGAGTTCTCCTTGCTATCTCACGCCTTATAGGATTATGACAAGAAACTATTACTGCTTCAGGAGTATCGTCCACTATAAGATCCGCCCCAGTTATAGTCTCAAAAGTTCTTATGTTTCTACCTTCCCTACCAATTATCCTCCCTTTCATGTCATCATTTGGAAGAGGTACAACAGAAACAGTGGCTTCAACCACATGATCTACAGCACACCTCTGAATGGCGAGTGAAATAATCTCTCTTGCTTTTCGCTCTGCCTCTCGCTTAGCTTGGGCCTCCATCTCTTTTATCATTAAACCTACATATCCCTCGATTTCCTTTCTGGCCTCCTCAAGAAGTAAGTTCTTAGCTTCTTCCGAAGTTAACCCAGCGATCTTCTCCAAAGTAGTTTTCTGCTCACTCACCAATCTCTCAGCTTCCTTTCTAAGCTCTTCTATCTCCCTTTCTCTCTGCTTAAGGTCTTCCTCCTTGCGAGCTATTACTTCACCCCTTCTTTCAAGAAGCTCTTCTTTCTGCAAAAGCCTCTTCTCAAATCTCTGAAGTTCAGACCTTTTCTCTCTATACTCTCTTTCCCAGTCACTTCTAAGCCTTTGTATTTCCTCTCGCGCCTCACTTACCTTTTCCCTCTTAAGCGCTTCTCCTTCCTTTTCTGCCCTTGCTAAAATATCTTTAGCTATATCTTCAGCAGCTTTGATTTTCTTCTCAGCAACATGCTTTCTAAACCAATAACCAAAAGCAATACCTCCTGCTAAAGCCATCAGGATGTTTATAAGATACGAGAACCCGATGGTAATCACCCCCTTATTCTATTTCCAAGGATCGCTTAAAAGATAAGCTTTAAAGTAAGGTTAAGCTAGCCTTTCTCATCAAATAGAGCTTCCTTCCGGGATAGCTCCTGAACTTGCCCTTTTTTCTCTTCTCCTCTCAACTTTTCTAAGACAGCTCTCTCTATATCATCTATCAGCTCCGGTGTAGTCTCAAGGTAACTCCTCACGGCCTCTTTTCCTTGACCGAGGCGTTCATCTCTAAAGTAAAACCAAGAACCACTTTGCTTGACTACCCCAACTAGTAAAGCTGCTTCAAGAACACTTGAAGCCTTTGGAATTCCCAAACCATAGATTAAGTCAAACTCGGCCTCTTTAAAAGGAGGAGCAACCTTATTTTTCACTACTTTAACCCTTATCCTTGCACCTATCTGTTCTTGATTCCTCTTTATTGCCTCTCCTTTTCTAACATCAAGCCTAAGAGAAGAGTAAAACTTTAAAGCCCTACCCCCTGGGGTTGTCTCAACAGGACCAACCTGATATCCAGTGGAAACTTTTTCCCTTATCTGGTTTATGAATACCACTATAGCTTTGGTTTTACCCACAGCGGCTGTTAGCTTCCTCAAAGCCTGAGACATAAGTCTTGCTTGCAAGGCAACGTGAGCCTCTCCCATAGCGCCCTCTATCTCCGCTTGTGGTACAAGCGCAGCTACAGAATCAACCACTATAACATCGACCGCTCCGCTTCTCACCAAAGTCTCAACTATCTCTAAGGCCTGTTCTCCACTATCAGGCTGAGAAAGTAGGAGGTCTTCAACCCTAATTCCTAAGCCTTTAGCATAACGAGGATCGAGCGCATGTTCCGCATCTATAAAAGCTGCTACTCCACCCATCTTCTGTGCAGAAGCTATAAGATAAAGAGCAACCGTAGTCTTACCAGATCCTTCAGGACCAAATATTTCTACTATTCTTCCTCGAGGAAAACCCCCTACTCCCAATGCTATATCGAGAGGAAGAATCCCCGATGGAATAACCTCAACAGGAGCTAAACTTTCTTCTCCCAACCTCATTATAGCTCCCTTACCAAATTCCTTTTCTATTCTTGCCACCGCTTCCTTGAGTATCTTTTCCCTTTCAGGAGCAATCCTATCCAAGGCCTTTTCTAACCTCCTTCCAAAGCAAAAATGGCTAACGGAGTATAAACAGGCCCACTGGGGAAAAGCTGGCTTCTCATAAGCACTATTTCATGAACGAAAAAAGCACCAAAACTTATATCTACTTTCTTCTCAAGATAAGCTTTAAGCTCAGAAGAAATTCTTCCTGTTTTTACCCTACCGATAGTAATATGAGGGGAAAAAGCCTTTTCATCTTTAGGGAAATCTAGTTTTCTCGCTCTAGCTTCAATAAAATCTCTCAAAATTGTAAGCTGATTTATCCCGTTTCCCTCAAGCCCAACCCATATAACCCTAGGACGATCGAAATTAGGGAATGCCCCTATGCTTTTTAAACAAAGTTCGAAAGGCGACAGCTTTAGACCTGCTATTTCTTCCGATAAGACCTTTTTAATCTTTTCTACCTTAGTGACAGGTTCTTCACCAAGAAACTTTATAGTGACGTGAAGATTCTTTTCCTCTACCCATTTAACACCCTTATCAAGATCTTTAGATTCATTTATGAAGTCCTGTATACTACTCCTAATATTTTTCGGAAGTTCAATACAAACAAAGGACCTAATTATTTCCTTTCGATTCAAAAGGGCTCACCCCCAAAAGAAACCTCCTTAAGAGATCTAAAGCCCGCTGTGTAGCCCTATATTTCACAACATCTCTAGGTCCAGAAAAAAGATTTTTTTCTACAAAGCTTCCACCACCCCAAGACAAACCAATGTAAACAGTACCAACAGGCTTTTCCGGTCTGCCCCCCGTAGGCCCAGCTATACCTGTAATGCCAATACCCAAGTCACTTTTACCTAATCTTCTAACCTCTTTTGCCATTTTTTCGGCAACCTCTGCACTAACAGCTCCTACATCTTCTATAAGAGAAAGAGGGACTCCAAGAATATCCTCCTTAGCTTTATTACTATAGCTAACTATTCCACAACTGAAATATTTTGAACTACCAGGAATATTGGTTAACCTATGAGCTAAAAAACCACCTGTGCAAGATTCGGCCACTGAAAGAGTAAATCCTTTTTCCCATAAGAGCTCAGCTACAACCTCCTCTAAAGTTTTCCCCTCCTCTCCATACACATAAGCTCCCAAGGATCTTTTCAACAAATCTATAGAATAGGAAACGCTATCCTCACTTCCTCTCAAATAAAGAGTTACACCCGGAGGAGAAGCACATATACCAAGCTTGGTTCCTTGCAAATCAAGATCTTTAACCTTTAGGTAAAGCTCTGTTTCTCTTAATCCAGTAGTATGAATCCTTCTTAAAGTAATCCCACCTAAACGCGGCAACTTAGGAAGAAGATATTTACTAAACATCCTCTCAGCTTCCCACGGAACACCTGATAGAGCAACCACCATCTTCTCACCAGATTTAAAGATAAAACCACACGCTGTTCCAAGCTCATTTGGTATTATTTCGGCCCCCTTGGGGAAGAGGGTCTGTTTATCTGACAAAAGAGGCGGCTTTCTTCCCAACTTTTCAAAAAACTTATGAAGCCATTCTCTCGCCTCTTCGCGTTCCTCAAGATCTACTCCAAAATAAGAAGCAACCGCTTCTCTAGTAAGATCATCATGAGTGGGGCCAAGTCCTCCAGTCATAATAATAAGATCAACATTATTAAAACCGAAATCCAAAGCTTTAAGTATCTTATCCATATCATCTTCAACTATCATCCTTGCAAGAACATCAAACCCACTCGCAACCAACTCTCTCGCTATAAAACCACCATTTTTTTCATCTACTTCACCTAAGAAAACTTCATCACCTGTAGACATTATAAGTACCTTCATCTTTTAACCTCCAAGCCATAAACCTAAAAATATTAACATATTAGTAAGCAAGCCAGCTACCACATCATCTAACATTATACCCCAACCACCAGGAAACTTTTCAAAAAACCTTATTGGAAAAGGTTTTATTACATCTAGAAGTCTAAATAGAAAGAAAGAGGGAATAAGCATAATATCATTTAAATTCCACATTGCTATAAAATATCCAACAAACTCATCTATAACTATAGACGAAGGATCTTCCTCTTTTAAAGCCTTAGAGTATCTTTCAGATGCCCAAAGACCAAGCAAAAAAAGAAAAAATATAGAAAGCAGATCTACCTTTAAAAACCATCTTATCAATAAGGCTAAAAAAGATCCCACGGTCCCAGGCATTCTTTCTCTTAAGACCCATCCCAAACCTCCTAAAGTCGCTACATAAAAGCTCCAATCTCTAACTCCTATATAACTTCCCCCCATAAGTCATGATCCCCCACTTCTATTATTTTAACATTTACAAAGTTTCCTACTTCAGCACTCTTATCCAGATAAACTAGCCCATCTATCTCAGGAGCATCTCTATAACTTCTTCCGATACCAGGCTTCTCAACGAGAACCTTTAAGGTTTTACCAACAAAAAGGCTATTACGCTCCTTTGATATTTCCTTCTGAAGCTCCATCAAAGTATCCCTTCTCCTCTTAGAAACTCTAAATGGAACGGGCTTAAAAATATAAGAAGAAGCTTCCCTTTGAGGAGAGTAAAGAAAGCTTCCTAACCTATCAAACTTAATATCAGATACGAAGTCAATCAACCTTTGAAAAGAGGATTTTCTTTCCCCTGGAAAACCAACCATTATCGTTGTTCTTAAACAAGCTAACATATCCAAAGATCTTATCTTGTCAAAGAGCTTCCTTAGATCTCCTTCCCCATAGGGCCTATTCATCAGAAACAAAACATTATCATCTACATGTTGTATAGGTATATCAAAATAAGAACATACCTTCTCTAAAGATAAGATAGTCTCTACTAATTCCCCATCTATTTTAGCTGGATGAAGATAAAGAACCCTTACCCAAAAATCCCCTCCTAACTCAGAAAGTTTTCTTAAGAGCAGGGAAAGAGACAAAGGATACAAAGTACTATCCTGAGACACCAGAACAACCTCTTTTTTTCCACTTCTTATAAAATCCTCAACCTCTTTCAAAATCTCATCTAAAGGTCTAGCTCTATAGGGCCCTCTTATATTAGGAATAACACAATAACTACATCTATTATTACACCCCTCGGCTATTTTAACATAAGCATAAAAGGTTTTCTTTAAAGGGAAGCGTAATCCACTCTCAACCCATCTATCTGGAAAGGGCTTAAGGAAAAATTCCCCTTCAGCCTTATTCTTCAAAGCTTTAAATAAAAACTCCCCAACTTCCTGAGGATAGCTGGTACCTGCAAAATAGTCCACCTCTTCAAGTTCTTTTAAGCTCCTCTCTCCAAGTCTTTGAACTAGACATCCAACAAGAGCTATTCTTTTAATTACACCTTCCCTCTTAAGTTGAACAAGCTTTTTAAGCCAAGAGTAAGATTCGCTCACTGCTGAATCTATAAAAGCACATGTATTCAACACAACAAGGTCAACATCCTCCAAACTTGATGAATAATCTAATCCTGCTTCAACAAGCTTACCAGCTATAAGCTCACTATCGACTTCGTTTTTAGGACAACCTAAACTAATAATTCCAAATCTCAAGTCCTCTAAACAACCTCCCTCTTTCCACTATGGGAACACCATATCTACAACTCCACCTTTACTTGAAGGTAAAGGAACCTCTTTATCATTAAAATAAACCTTAACACCAGCTATATTTCCAAATCTTACCATTATATTTTCCTCAGCTTCCCAAAGCTTTTCATCCCCTTTAACAAGAACTCCCTCAAAAATCTTCTTTCCGTCTGCTAATACTCTAATCCAACATCTTCCCACAGCTATAACCTTTAACCTAAGCTTTTCTGCTTTATGAGTAACAGGCTTCTCTGGAGCTGACGAAGCTAAAGGCAAACTTTGGGTTGACATCATCGTTGGAAGAGAGGTAGTCGCAGAGGAAACCGCTTCTTCATGCTTGATCGATTGGGTTGAGTGAGCAACCAATCCCTCTTTAGCCTCGTTCTTTAAGCTCTCCGATGAAGGTACCTGAGCAACTTGAGACCCTTTTAAAAAGGTCCGACTTAAAATGTTAATACTCCCTGTCCAAGAAGCATAAAAGTAAAGGCCCCCTCCTAAAAGAAGAACCAAAAGAAAAGTTATAAGCAACCACGGTCTTTTAGGTTTAACACTCTTTTCAACGTTAGCATCATAAGCAGGTAATTTCTCTTTAGCTTCTTTAAGGACCTGACTATCATAAGACTCTTTTCTAATAGCCTTATAGATCTCCTTTAGCTCATCAGGATCAAGACCTAATGCTAAAGAAATATTCCTTATAAAACCCTTAACATATACATCCCCAGGAAGAACGTCAAAATTTTCCTCCTCTATAGCTTTTATAAATTCCTTACTTATTTTAGTAACATCCGAAAGATATTCTATACTTATACCCTTTTTCTCTCGCTCTCTCCTTATTATCTCCCCCAGACTTCTTCTTTCCCTAGCCTCCATAGCCTTAATCACCTCTTAAAACTTTTATTGCCGCAATCGGATCATCACTACAAAAAACAGAAGCTCCTCCTACCAAAACTGTAGCACCAGCCTCCCTTAAAGCAAGGGCATTTGAAGAGTTTACACCACCATCTACAACTATTTCAAATCCTAATCCTTCTTTATCCCTAAACTCTCTCAGAGATTTGATTTTTTCTAAAACCCACGATATGAAAGATTGTCCACTGAAACCAGGATCGACACTCATCATCAAAACGTAATCTATCTCAGTTAATATAAACTTAGCGCTCTCCCATAAAGTGGCAGGATTAAAAGCTATTCCTGCCTTCTTCCCTTTCTCCTTTATACTCCTTATAAGCCTTAAGGGGTGCCTTTCTGCCTCCCAATGAAATATCAAAATATCCCCACCACTTTCTATAAAGCGGTCTACCCAGAAGGAAGGGTTTTCCACCATAAGATGAACCTCTAATAAAAAAGAATTAAATTTTTTCTTTATATCTTCTACAAGCTTAGGTCCAAAAGATAAATTGGGTACAAAATGTCCATCCATAATATCTACATGAAGAAGATCCAACTCGTTTTCTATCTTACGCAAGGCTTCCCCCAAGTTTAGAATATCAGCAGCAAGAATAGAAGGAGCTACTTTTACTCTTTTCTCCATGGATATCTATCCTCCGCATAAAACTCACCATCAAGTTGAACTCTTATAACATTATCACCAACAGCAGGAATTCTCAAGTTAATGGTTTCTCCAGACTTACATTTTTTGTTAAAAATTACATGCTGGCCACCCGAATCTATCTGGATAATCTCAACTAACCTTTCAGGTTTACCTGGAGGAACAGTAAAACTAAAATCTATTATTCTTCCCCCCTTGGGGACAGCAAGCTCGATCTTTTCCAAGCTACTTGTAGAAGGAGACACCATGCTTGTGGTCGTTGGAAGAACAGTTTCCTGTTTTGTTTCCACAGGCTTCTCAACCACCTCCTTCGATGGCGCCTTTCTCACAACTAAATTAATTTCGCCACCAGGTGAAACAGAAGAGAAAGGAGACGGTTCCTGAGATAATACGATACCCTCCTCTCCACTTTCAACCTTCTCTGAGATTTTACCCAACTTAAATCCCTTTTCCTGAATAACCTTTTTCGCTTCATTTAAGGAAAGACCTACAAGATCAGGAACAGAAACCTCTTTTACTTCATAACCCAGACTAACAAGAAGATCAATTTTACTTCCCCTTTTAACTCTTCTACTAGGAGATATAGATTGACCAATTACTATGTTTTCAGCTCCCAAAAAGGATCTAATGCTTATAACATCTCCTATAACGAGACCGGCTTCCTTTATAAAAGCATTAACTTCACTAAGCTTGCGCCCGATAAGCTCAGGAACCAAAACCATATCACCTTTACCACTTATGACCACCTCGATAGTACTTCCTTTTCTAACGCTCAAGCCTGGAAGGGGTTTTTGCGAAACTATATAGTTTGGAGGAAACGTAGAACTTTCCTCCTCTCCGACCACTTTTATGTTAAGACCAACGCTATTAAGTAACTTTGTAGCTGATGTAATTTCCTTACCAACTAAGGGAGGAACAGGAACCTTGGTAACTCCTATACTTAAGTAAACATAGAGAAAACCCAAAACTACACCTATTAAGATCATCACCAAAAGTTTCCATCTTTTCAAATCTTCTCACCTCCTTAAAAGAAGAGCAAAAAAACCATCTTCTATGTAATAACCATAATCAGTAGCTTTCATTACCATAGGTTTAAGCCATTCTGGATTAAGTATCTCATACTCCGGATGTATCTTCAAGAATTCTCTCACTATTTCTTCATTCTCCTCAGGGAAAAAAGTACAAGTAGAATAAACCAAATATCCTCCTCGCTTAAGGTATGCTGAAGAAACATCTATTAAACTTTTTTGAAGGTTAACCAGCTCTCTTATTCCTGCGGGAGTAATCCTAAGCTTTATCTCCGGTTTACCCCCAAGGTCAGCAAGATTAGAGCAAGGAACATCGAGCAAAATCTTCGAAGCCCAGCTTTTCAACTTAGGGTCTAAGATTCTCAAATCCATCGCAATCAGCGCATCTGCTTTGTAACTAAGCTTGCTCAAAAAACTCCTTAATACCTTAAGCTTCCATGGATAAATGTCTACAGAAACCAATTTTCCTTTACCATTCAACCTCTGAGCTATATCCGCAGATTTTACACCTCTACCCGCACACAAATCTAATACATTATCTCCCTCCTGAATTTCAAGGGATTTAACAGCAAGCATAGAAGATAAGCTCTCCATCCAAAAAAGCCCCTCATCCCAGCCTGGTATATCTCGAGGGAAAACAGAACTCCTGATTAAAAAACACCCTTTAAGCAAAGGGATTTTTTCTAAAATTAACCCTTTTTCTTTAAGAGAAATAGAAAAAGCCTCTTCATCAGTCTTTTTCAAGTTAACATGAACATATAACTTTGGTTTATCATTACCTCTTTTCAAAAGCTCTTTAACAAACTCTTCATCCTTAAAGTAGCCTAACAGAGCCTCAACCAACCATTCAGGATAGGAAAACTTCAAAGCAAGATTATCTTGAGGAGGCTCAACTTTCTCTCTAAGGTAAGCTCTTAAAACAGCATTTACTAAATTACCAATCCCCCCATGGAAATACTTCTTCGCAAGCTCAACAAGTCTAAAGCAAATAAAAGGTGCTTTTTCCGAAGAGTGAAATCTTAACTGGTAAAGCCCAATAAGTATAATCCATTTAGCTAAATTAGGAAGCTTCGCCCATTTTTTCTCACCAACAAGTCTCCTTGCTATCCACTTAAGAAGATAGATATAACGTACAACCCCATAGCATATATCCGTCACAAACCTAGAAGCTTCAGACGGGATCTTCCCAGAATCTATGGAGCTCCTCAAAAGTGGCTCTAACCAACCACCTTTTTCTACTTTTATAAGAATATCAAAAGCGTACTCTTCCCAAATCTTTTCTCTCAACAGTCCTCACAAAAAAGTCTGTGGGAATGTAAAAGAAAGGCAACCCCCACATTTTGATTCCCCTTCCACCATATTCTACTCCAACTATTTCCATATCCGTAACATCAGCGAAAGTAGTAAGCTTACGCTGAACCCACGGACCGAATAACGGACCAAGAATATAAGATAGCGCAAGAGCTATAACTATATTTAATACTGTTAAATATCCTGTTACAAATAGTAAAAGCAAAAAGGCAACCGCAGAAACAAAATTAACCATTGCCATAGTAGTACCGCATCTTTTGTGAACAGCTAATTCCTTTTCCCCGTTTTTCAACCTAAATAAAGCAACACGAGCAGCCTCTTCAAGTAAAAAAGGGTCAACGAAACCCTTTATATAAAATCCATCCACTCTAGCTAAACCAGCTAAATTAGTCGGACCAAACCTCTCTTCTATAACATTTATAGTCGCATGTTCAAGGGCATGATTCTTTCTAAGCTTCTTGTTTGTAGCTATCTTTAATATTTCCACAGGGACAGTAAGTATAGTATAAAGAGAATACATAATAAAGCCAAATGGAAGAAAGAAAAGAAGAGCTAAAAAAAAGAGGAGGAGAAAGGGAAAGAGCCAAGGAACAAAAAAGAGAAATAGCAAAAGGAATAATATTAGTGGCAACCTATTCCCTCTCTCCTCTCAAGATTAAAAGTCTTACAAGTTGAAGGGCAGCCATCGCAGTTGCAGCAATATAAGTTAAAGCAGCTGCTCCCAGTACCTCTTCTATAGCCCTAACTTCCCTTCCAGACACATAGCCGCTTGAATAAAGCACCTTAACAGCCCTTGAGCTAGCATTAAACTCAACAGGAAGGGTTATAAGCTGAAATAGCACTGCTCCTGAAAAGGCTATTATACCCACATCCATAAGGCTCGGGATGCCAAAAATAAACCCTAGGAGGAAAAATGGTATAGCGAGTTGAGAACCAATGTTAGCCACAGGAACTATCGCATTTCTCAGAGAAAGAGGTAAGTAACCTGTAGCATGTTGAATAGCATGCCCTACCTCATGAGCTGCTATACCTATAGCCGCTATTGAACGACTATTGTAAACTTCAGATGAGAGTCTTAGAATCCTTGAACGTGGATCATAATGATCTGTTAACTCTCCTGGAACCATATCTACAGGAACGTGTGTTAAGCCACTCCTATCAAGCATTTCACGAGCAACAACCCAAGCCGGTTTGCCAATCCCTGCTGGAATAGCCGAATATTTTCTATAAGTCGATTGGACCTTCGCTTGAGCATATATTGCAAGAATCAACGCTGGCATGAGAAGTATAAAAGTCCAGTCTCCTAAATAAAGCATTCAAATCACCTCCTTAATCTCGGCTCTTTTACCCAAGTCAAAGGCCTTTAAGTTTATATCCCTAAACTTGTATGGAATTATATTCTCTATAACTTTCCTAAGGCCCTCTGACGGGAAAAGGTCCTCTCTCAAAGAGGAAAGAGCACCTAACATAACTACGTTTAAAACGCTAGGATTTCCAAGCTCCCAAAGAGCTACTTTATATCCATCTACAATATAAAGCTTTATCTTTCTTCCCTTTATTAGCTCTTCTATAACAGGATGGTTAACTTTGAAATTAATATCACCATTTAAAACAGCAAGCCCTCCCTCTTTTAAGAAAGGCAAATTCATTAAACCCTCGTTCCAGTCAAAAGAAAGGAGTATGTCAGCTTCCCCTCTCATCACAAGAGGACTTTTGTAATGTCCTATCTTAAGATGAGATACAACGCTTCCGCCTCTCTGTGCCATTCCATGAATTTCAGAGCCTATCACATTAAATCCTTTAGATAGAGCATATTCTCCTATAGCGCGAGTAGCCAAAAGTATTCCCTGTCCTCCTATACCACAAAAGACCATCTGCATGATCTACTCCTCCTTTATAGCTTTAACTGGACAAATTTGAGTACAAACACCACAGTTAATACAAAACCTTAAATCTATAAAGGCCTTTCTTTTATCACTATTAAAACCTAAACCTGGACAACCAAACTCACTTATACAATATCTACAACCAACACATTTCCCTTCATCCACATATATCTTTTTATCATAGCGCTTTCGCTCAAGAAGCTTACAAGGATGTTTAGATATCACCACTGCCACTTTACCTTCTTTCTTAACATAATTCCAAGCTTCTTTAAGAAGTTCTATAGTCTCAACAATATTATAAGGATCAACTGTCTTAACAAACTTTACACCACATCCCTCAACTAGCTTAATAAGATCCACCCTCTCTCCATCTTTCATTACGTTTACCCCTGACTCAGGAGTAGGTTGCCCTCCTGTCATAGCAGTAACATGATTATCGAGTATAAAGAGTATGAACCTATGTTTATTATAAACAGCATTTATGAGCCCAGGAACTCCCATATGGTAAAAAGTAGAGTCTCCTATTGTAGACACAACCGGAACATTATCTCCTAAAGCTATACTAAAACCAGATCCCATCGTAACAGCTCCACCCATACACATAACACTATCTACAGCCTTTTGATTAATACCTAAAGTATAGCAACCTATATCACTCGGGTAAACACCGTCTGGAAAAGCTTTTCTCATGGCAAAGAAAGCCGCGCGATGCGGACACCCTGCACATAGTATTGGTCTTCTTACACTAATCCCTAAAGAAGATAAGACCTCGTTATACCCTTCTGGCACTTTAAGAAAGTCAATTTTAAAAAACTTCGATAAGACAGAAGCTATAACCTCAGGTGTAAGCTCTCCCGCTGCAGGAACAATGCCATTCCACTTACCCAAGACCCTTTCTCTTTCAGGAAGCTGTACTTCTACTACAGGATAAGTCTCTTCAAAAACTAATACTTTATCGCATAACGAGAGAAACTCCTCTATTATCCTTTCATCCACTGGAAAAGCTCTTCCTATCTTTAACAGCGGAACATCTATATGGTGCCTATCAATTATATCTTTAACCACAGAGTAACTCACACCACTTGCTATTATACCAAGCCCGGCCCTTTTAGGGTTCTCTATTCTAGAGAAAGGATCTTTCTCCTTACTGATTTCTTTCATTTTTTCATTTAACCTTTCATGATGCTTTCTTCTCACAGCTGGAAGGCAAACCCATCTCTGCGGATTTTTAAGAAAATTACCTTGCCGACGTTTAAAATCTATTTTCTCAACAGGCACATTTTGCCTCGCATGACACACTCTTAAACCAGGCCTAAGCATAACTAAAATATTATACTTCTCTGAAAAATCATATGCAAACTTCACCATTTCCTTAGCTTCCCTAGGAGAAGAGGGATCATAAACAGGCACCTTGGCCATCATAGCAGCAAATCTACTATCCTGCTCTGTTTGAGAACTATGAGGACCAGGATCATCAGCCGAGATAACTAAAAAACCAGCAGCTATATCGTTATAAGCCACACTCATAAAAGGATCAAAAGCAACATTAAGACCCACCTGCTTCATAGCAACTGCTGCTCTTTTACCAGCAAAAGAAACAGTCGCAGCTATCTCAAAAGCAACCTTTTCGTTAACACACCACTCTACATTAGCATCTATTCCCTCCTCCTTATAGAAATCAGCAACTGCAGGAAGAATCTCAGAAGATGGAGTCCCAGGATAAGAGGTTACTACCTCTACGCTACATTCTACTATTCCACGAGCTATGGCTTCATTTCCAAGCAAAAGCTTTTCCATAAAAACTAGCCCTCCCTTCTTATAATTAAAAGAAACTCCTCTGGAACCTTAACCATTTTACCATTTTTGTCTACAAAACAATGCTTTGTTCTTCCTAATGCTATTAGTTTACCATCCCGCTCAACTCTATATAAGAAACTCACAGAGTAATCTTTTATTTCCTCTATTTTAACTTTAATGGATATAAGGTCATCATAAAAAGCGGGTGCTTTATACCTACACCAAGATTCCACAGCCGGCATGAATATTCCTCTTTTCTCAAGCTCAGAGTATGGAAATCCCAAACTTCTGCAAAACTCTGTTCTGCCAACTTCAAACCAGTCTAAATACCTTCCATAGTAAACCACACCCATTTTATCAGTTTCTCCATAACGAACTCTTAAACTAACTTCTACTTCCATGAAGATCCCCCCTGAATAAAAAAACCGTGGTCGTGCACCTACCTTCGATCAAACCTCTCCAGGACGTTCCTTAAACCTTTGGCTCCAGCCAAGCACCCCCGTGGCACCCAAAGATTACCGCTTACCGTTGCTCCCTTCCGGGCCTGGCGGGGTTCACGGATCTTTGCCGCACGGGACCCAGCTTTCAACGCCTCCGGCTTAAGGCTGCTCCTAAAGAAGATGACCTCTGGGTAGGAATTCAACCCCGCTATAGCGGATTGCGGGTTTTTAGGGCACCGCTACCTCCCCATCTAGCACGACCACGGCTACCTCTCAATATATAATGGCGGAGAGGGAGGGATTTGAACCCCCGGGGCGGGATCAACCGCCCACTCGCTCTCCAGGCGAGCGCCTTCGACCACTCAGCCACCTCTCCGCATGATCCTTTTAATGGCGGAGAGAGCGAGATTTGAACTCGCGAGACGGCTCTAACACCGCCTACTCGATTTCGAATCGAGCGCCTTTGACCTCTCGGCCATCTCTCCGCCTATTTCCTCTTTTTGACAAAGAAAGACCGCAAAAGTTCCCGACTTTCTTCTGCCAAGACTCCTCCTTCTACCTCTACAAAATGATTAAAGCTATCATGTTGAAGTATATTTATAACGCTCCCTGCTGCACCAGCACGAGGGTCCGGCAAACCATAAACTAACCTTTTTATTCTTGCTTGAACCATTGCTCCCGCGCACATAGGACACGGTTCAAGAGTAACATATATAACCAAATCAGTCAAACGCCATGTCCCCAACTTTGATGCTACTTCCTTTATAACTAAAAGCTCTGCATGAGCCAAAGGATCCTGCAATTGCTCTCTCTTATTATGAGCACGCGCAACCACTTCATCATTTATAATTCCAACCGCCCCTACGGGAACTTCGTCTTCCTCTGCAGCCTTCCTAGCTTCCTCAAGAGCTATTCTCATAAAAAATTCGTCTTTGTCCAAAACCCTCATCTTTCAATATAAATGGCGCGCCCGAGAGGACTTGAACCCCCAACCCGTGGATCCGTAGTCCACAGCTCTATCCAGTTGAGCTACGGGCGCGCTCCTTTGGCGGTGAGGGAGGGATTCGAACCCTCGAGAGGGATTACCTCTACTCGCTTAGCAGGCGAGCGCCTTCGACCTGCTCGGCCACCTCACCATCCATTACTTGTAAAAATTTTAACAAGCCATAAAGATATTGTCAAGGCATAAAGCCCTTTCATAAAATTTCAAGTTAATAGCTAAAGAAAGACTTGTATCAGGACAAAAATATGCGATAATTCTAATTAAGAAACAAAGTAGAGAGGAGGGTAGAATAGTAATAGGTGAGAATTCTAATCGTAGATGACAGCAAACTTATACGAATCCTTCTTAAAGACATTTTGCAAATGGAAATAAAAGGCAATATCGACGAGGCTAGTAATGGAGAGGAAGCTATAACTAAACTGCATAATAATTCCTATGACCTTATAATTTTAGATGTCTTCCTTCCTGATATATTGGGTATAGAAATCATAGATCAAATAGCAGCTTTAAAGAAAGAATGGATACCTATAATAGTTATAACTTCAGCAGAAAACAAGGAATTCCTGAAAGAAGCTCTTGAAAAAGGAGCTATAGATTACATTAAAAAACCTTTTGATGAGATAGAAATCCTAGCAAGAGTAAAATCTGCTTTAAGGACAAAAAGGCTTTACGATGAGCTAAAAGAGGCAAATGAAAAACTAAAGGAAATGGCCATGACCGATGAACTCACCAAGCTCTATAACAGAAGATACACCATGATCATTCTTGGAACAGAATTTAAAAGAAGCAAAAGGTATAAAAATCCACTTTCAGTAATAATAGGAGATATCGACCACTTTAAAAGCATAAATGACAATTATGGACATCTGATTGGGGACGAAGTATTAAGGATATGTGCAAAACTAATTAAAGAAAACACAAGAGAAATAGATGTGGCAGGAAGATACGGTGGAGAAGAATTCTTGATAATATTGCCTAATACCACTCTTGATGGTGCTGTAATTGTAGCTGAAAGATTGAGACGAAAGATAAAAGAAATTCCCTTTAAGGTTCTTGATAAAAACTTTCCCATTCATATAAGCATGAGTTTTGGAATATGCTCCTATCCAGAAAAAGACATAGAAAACGAAGAAGATATGCTTAAGTTAGCAGACGAAGCCCTTTACATATCAAAGCAAAATGGAAGAAACCAAACAACATTTTACATAAATGGGAGATTCATAAGCTTACCTCAGGAGGTAATAAAAAGTGAAGCTTAAAGAGGGTGACACAGTTCTACTTTTTGCTGAATCAGGAACATCGTTTTTAACAAAGGTATCAAGAAAAAAGATCTCTACACATCTGGGGGAGTTAAATCTCGAAGATGCCATTGAAAAAAGCTATGGAGATTATATAGAAACACATAAAGGAGAAAAGGTGTTCTTAGTTAAGCCTCCGGTAGGGGAATTTATAAGAAGGCTTAAAAGACAAACCCAGATTATCTTTCCAAAAGAGGCGGGCTATATACTTATGTATTTAGACATTTTCCCAGGAGCAAGAATAATAGAGTGCGGAACAGGAAGCGGCTCCCTTACCACAGTTTTTGCTCATTTCGTCGGGGAAAAGGGAAAGGTTTACTCTTATGAAAGAAGAAAAGAATTTGCCTCCTTAGCAGAAGAAAATCTTAGAAAGTGGGGAGTATCAGAAAGAGTAGAAATAAAAGTGAAAGATATAGAAGAAGGCTTCGATGAGGAAAGGGTAGATGCCGTATTTTTAGATCTCCCAAACCCATGGGATTATATAAAGCAAGTTAAAAAAGCTCTCCTTCCAGGAAGACATTTCGGAGCGATCTGCCCCACTTTTAATCAGGTAGAAAAGCTTACTGAAACCCTTAAAAGAGAACATTTCATTTGGATAAGGGTTTTGGAACTGCTACTAAGAGAAATAAGGCCGTCACCTGGAAAGATAAGACCCGAAGACAACATGATAGCCCACACAGGTTTTCTGATTTTTGCTACCTTAGTAAAAGAGAATGAGGGATAAAATTTTACTTCATATATGCTGTGCTCCTGATGCAACATACCCCTTCTTAGAGCTCTCAAGAGCATACGAGGTTATTGGATATTTCTATGGCTCCAATATCCAACCAGAAGAAGAGTACATTAAAAGACTAGAGGCCATTAAAAAGCTCTCTAAAGAATGGAACCTCAAAGTGCTAGTTGATGAATATAATCCAATAAGCTGGTTTGAAGAGATAAAGGGGCTTGAAAACGAACCAGAGGGAGGGAAAAGATGTGAACGCTGTTTTTACGTCCAACTTAAAAGAGCAGCAGAAACAGCAAAAAGCGAAAGAGTAAAAACTTTTACCACAACTTTAACCATAAGCCCTCACAAGGATGTGAAGCTTATTAACCAAATTGGTAAAGAAATAGACAAAGAGATAGGTATAGCTTTTTTAGAAAGGGTTTTCAGAAAGAATGAAGGGTTTAAAAAAAGCATAGAACTAAGTAGAAATCTCAACCTTTATAGACAATCTTATTGCGGATGCATCTTTAGTTTAAGAAAGGAGGAAAGATTAAAATGGAGCTAGGTAAACTCTCCCCAAAATTAATGGAAAAGCTAATTTTCCCCTATCTTGGAGCACCAAATACCCGTGTAGAGCTTGGCCCTGCTGTAGGAGAAGATGCAGCTGTTATAAACGTAGAAGGAGAGAAATATCTCGTTGTTTCTTCAGACCCAATAGTAGGAGCTGATGAAGAAATGGGCTTTTACTTAGTTCATATAAATGCAAATGACGTGGCATCTAAAGGAGGAGACCCCTCTTTTTTCATTACTACTATTATAGTCCCTGAAAGCTGGAACGAAAACGCCTTGGAAAACTTGATGAGAGAAATCGACAGAGAATGCAAAAAGATAAAGATATCCCTCATAGGAGGGCATACTGAAGTAACTAAAAAATTTAAATACCCGATCCTCTCAGGAACTATGTTTGGGTTTGCACCTAAATTAATGAAAGCAGACAACATAAGACCCGGAGATAAAATAATCTTAACAAAGGGAGCAGGAATAGAGGGCACCTCCATATTAGCAAGGGTTTTTAAAGAAGAGCTTTCCAAAGTATTAAAAGAGACCGAACTAATAGAAGCTCTTGAGCTTAAAGAAAAAATTTCAGTAGTAGAAGAAGCAAGAATTCTAAGAAAATGGGCTGTATTTATGCATGACCCTACAGAAGGCGGTATTTTAGGAGGATTGTACGAGTTAAAGCTGAGAAGCGGTCTTAATATAAATATAAACCTTGAAGATATACCCATTCCCCAAATTACCCAAAAAATTTGTAGCTACTTTAAAATAGATCCCTTAAAGCTTATAGGGTCAGGTGCTCTATTAGCTGTGATACCAGAAAGCGATATAGAAGATGCTATAGCAACCCTTTTAAACCATGGTATAAAAGCAAATGTGATCGGCACTTTCACAGATAAAGATGGAAACTTACCTTATTCCGAAGGTGACGAACTATGGAAGCTTTTAAGTTGGTGAGGCAGTTCATTCCTATTAGTTAAGGTGACCTCTATTATTCTCACATCGCTTCTTTTTCGTATAGCCGCAATTACAGGGTGATTTATCCTGCCCATAGTGGCTAAAACCTTAGAACTATCCAAAGCCCTAAATAATACTTTTATAAACTTCTCTGAATAAAGCTCCATTTTACCTATCTCATCTATAACTATAAGAGGGGATCCTTCTTTGATCCCCTCCTCTATCTCTCCGACTCCAATGTCTTCAAAAGCTCTCAAGTCAACTCCATATTTTCCAACTCTATAAGAAGAAGAAAAGCTTTCATGAGCTAATATTGCCTCCTTCCCAGAAAGGGTCAAAAGTTTAAACCCTTTCCTTACCCCTCCTTCCCTAATCTCTTCCGTAAAGAATCCCCTGATACCCTCTTTTCCTTCTATAAGCTTTTTAATAAGCGTAGTTTTACCAATACCAGGCAAACCTGTCAGTATAATATGTTTCATCACATCTTTAGCATCTTTCTTGAAAGAGAGATCAAATCTGAAAGAAGCGCATATCCAGCTTCTCTGCCTCCTGCTCCTCTACCTACTATAGTAACATCTCCTATAGTATCCGTTGAAAAAGTTATAGCATTAAGCGTTCCCAAGATGTTAGCTAGAGGATCGCTTAAAGGAACTTCTTCAGGAGCAACAGCAACCCTTACAAGATTGCCTTCTTTATAGCCCTTAGCTATAAGCTTATACCTTCTACTTCTAGAAAGGGCAGATTTTATATCTTCAACTTTAATATCCGTTATACCTTCACAACAAATATCATCAAGCTTTAAAGTTGCACCCATCACAACATTAGCCAATATAAGGGCTTTCGCCCCTGCGTCCCATCCCTCTACATCCATAGTAGGATCAGCCTCAGCATATCCTAAGCGTTGCGCTTCTTTCAAAGCTTCTTCAAAGCTCATACCTTCCTCCATTTTTGTTAGAATATAATTGGTAGTTCCATTCAAAATCCCCCTAAAAGAAATTATCTCACTTCCAGGCAAACACTCTCTCACTAAATTAAACACAGGAGTTCCTGAAAGAACCACTCCCTCAAAGCGAAACTCAACACCGTTTATTTCCGCAAGTCTTTGTAGATCCTTTAAATAAAGCAACACAGGACCTTTATTAGTAGTTATAACATGTCTTTTTGCAGACAAAGCTTCTCTCATATGAGTATAAGCCGGTTCCCCAGTCTTAAGGTCAGTCCATGTTGCTTCAAGAACCACGTTAGCGTTCGTCTTGGTTATCGCAGACAAGGGATCTAAATCAGTTATTACCCCCGGATAAGAAGATATTTCAGACTTTGATGCGAGATCAAGCACTTTAGATAAGTTCAAACCATCAGGATCATAAGCAGAACCTCTAAGCTTGTCACAAACAGCAACTACATTAATCCTAAGCCCCTGCGATTCTAGCTCCCTTTTTTTCTCAAGAAGCAAACTTAAAAAGCCTTGACCTACATTGCCACAACCTATAAGAGCAACGTTAATGGCCAAGAGCATCACCCCCTTTATAGATATCAACTAGCTATAAACCAGTTAACCTTGTTTTTAAAAAATTAAACCAATTTTTAGCATCATTAGCTATGGCAAAAGTTTCATAAACATCTTTCCTTCCCTCCAAAGAAAAAACATAAAGCGATATACCGTGAGAAAGAGGAAATATACCATCACTAAGATGCCATTCCGATAAGACTACTTCTTTAAGCGTCTTCTTAAGACTTTCAAGGATAGAATTAACCGAATCAGAAAGACTTAAACCTTTAACTTTCTCACAGAAATCATAAAGATCTCTAAAACAAAAGCTCTCCCCTGCTTTAATAAAGTAAGTTTGCGTTTGGGCAATTGCTCCCCAGAGAGCAAAAACATCTCTAAAGTTAATAAGTTCATTCCCAAGTTTATCAAGTCCTTCTAAAAGGTTAGAAAGCTTAGCCAGAGAGACCATCGATATGGCAACTTCTTTTCTCTTGCTATAAAGGCTTTTAAAATTATCAATAAAAGCTTTCCCAATTTCAGATGCCCCCTGCCCAGGATTTCTAACTATGCTTTGCAAAACTTGCTCATAATCAAAACCATCATCAGGCATTATTCCTTGCAAAGCAATAACGAAAGAAACGCTATTTTTAACTTCGTTAAGAAGCTCAATTTCAGCTTTAGCGGAAGAGTCAAGAACTAATAAATCCACTTTAGACTTAAAAGATGAGAAAACCTTGAGAAGTTTTACCCACTCTACTAATCCATTCCATATGTCTGGATGATCCCTCTCCCAGAGAACCAGCATGTATTTTTCAGCCGAATAGTTTTCAATACACCAGTTAACAAAAGAAAGCAAATCACTTGGAGAAGTAGGAGATGCTTCTGGTAAAGTATTAAGAAGCTCTAAGTTCCCCTCCCCAACGAAATACCGAACCATACCTCTGCCGCTACTAGAGCATCTTTGAACTAACACCTTTACATGATTCGAGGAACCCACCCTTCTCATCTCATACAAATCTATTCCTCCGAGCTCCCTTGAAGTAGAACTAGAATCGTTCATAAAAACCATAACCGTCCATTTAGGTATTAATGGTTCCGAACCCCCACCACTATCACCACATCCATAAAGAACAAACACGAATAAAAAAGCTAATAAAAGAAAAAAGGACAATCTCACCTTTTTCTCACCCCCAAAAGGGAAATCCAACCAAAGGAGAGTAAAATCAAAACGCTTAAACTTCCTTTATAACCCAAAGTACATCCCGAAGAAACTACAAACTCGTCATCATCACCGTTACCATTAGCAGGATTAAGCTTAAGGGCGTAATACATAAGAGGTTCAATACGAGCCGGAATGTAAATGGTTGGAACCTGTTCTTCACTTCCCATAGAAGATAAAAGTGGGTATTCCCCAATGAAAGAAGAACTACCGCCATCATAAACTTGGAAATAATAACCTACAGTTGAGCCTGCTTTGAAAGGGAATCTCCCGGATCCAATCGGTATCTTAACCTCAACTTCAAGAAAACCATCCTCACGTATACCTCCCTTAACTTCAACTTCTGGACAAAAGGAGGGATCCAAGAAGCGTACCCTATATTGAGAGTAATCATACCAAAGCGGATAAAAGTAAGCTACCCAATGATTCCCATCATAGGATATCTTAAGCATGCCCTCACAACTATTCCTATCTAAAGGAAAGGAGGCATTTCCATCAGAATCTATATAAATAACTATAGAATCCCCCACATCTAAAGAAGTATCATCATAAACCTCAAAAGCCACGTAAAGCGCATCTTTAGTATTTTTAAAATAAGCCTTAAAGGGAAAAGAATCAAAAGATGGCAATTTAAGAGCACCTTCTACTTCACTATTGCCAACTAGACCATCTATTTTAAAAGACCCATACCCAACGCTCATGACTTCCCTTGTCTCTTTAAGATAAGTCTTTATAAACTCACCCCACCCAGTCATGCTCGAAAAGTCATGCCTCGAATCATCATAGAATCTATCATACGCTCCTTCTCCTCTCTCTGGAAAATATATACTCAAACCATGAGCATTTTCATAGGAGGAATAGCTCTCTACAACAGCTTTCCTTATAGCTTCACACAGCGAAGAAGCAAGTTCGGTTGAAGAGCTTCTCCAACCCGCTAAGTAAGACACAAAGGAATAGAGGTCTATTATAGAAGGATCATAAAATACTTGAGCTCTAGCCCTTGCGAGCTTTGCAAGTGATATCTCGTTTCGCAGCTTTGAAGAAAGCTCTTTTAATAAAGAAACAACATCATCTATTCTGCTAAGATCTATCAGGGAAAGAGTGCTTCCAGAGGTTTCCCTATAATTTTTTACTATAATCTTACCCAACTCCCTTGGTGATACGTCTACTCCATTACTTAATAGAGACACAAGTTCTTCTAAGATTAGGTCATAGCGCCATCCTTCCCCAGGAATTACGTCCTCAGAAGCAACCATAAATGAAGCATAATCCTTAAGCTCATAAGCTACCTCAACCATTCCCATAAGACAAGCATCAAAACCTATAAGATCTACTCTATAACCTCCATTACTTAAAATTCTTAAAGCAGTTTGAACCTCATCCATGTAAAGATAATCATTATCTGTTTGATCATAACCAGCAACCTTCCAAGCTCTATTGAGTCCCCCTCCTCTTTTCCTCCATCCATCACCATGATCCCAAATTATAAGAGCATAATGCTGAGCAGGATAGTTATCAATTGCCCAAGAAACAAAATCTACTAACGCATCTGACTTCCCCATGTTTACCTCTCCAAGATTTTGGACCGCATTAACAAAAACAGGAGCCATAAAACGAGACAAAGCAAATCTCAATGTACCAGCCCAATTATCGCAGATACCCTCAATAGTTCCAATATAACCTGGAGCCCTATCAAGCTGAACAACAACATTAATAAGCTGAGAATCTAAAGGTGCAAGAACCATCTCAACAAAATCAGCTATAGCAGCTTCTTCAAGATCGTTATCAGCATTCATAAAAACCATTATTGTCCAAGAAGGTAAAGCAAAAGCAACCATCGAAAAACCTAGGACGAAAAGTAGCGATAAAAAAACAGGCCTCATCATACTCCCCTCCTCATAAAGAAGCCTAAAAGGGAAACAAAAGATAAAAATATAAAAGACAAATCAAAACTTCCTTCTCTCAAAGAACAACCAGCACTAAGATAAAACTCCCCCTTTGCAGATTCTGTTCTAACTTCGATTTCAGGAGAAGATGTTCTTCCAGCACTATTAAACGCTAAAACTCTATAAGTATACTTGGTATTTTCAGAAAGACCTGTATCTACATAACTTTCAGAGTTTGGAGGAAGAATACAAACCTCAACCCAGTTACTACCATGCTTTCTCTCAACTATGAAGCCATCCTCGTTATCTGAAATATCTTTCCACCTAAGCTCTACTTCTGATGAGGAAAGAGCTTCACCTTTTAAATCAGAGGGAGGCTCTGGATATCCTATAGTGGTCACAGGAAAGGAAAGTTCACAATAATTCGTATAGTAGTTTCCCTTATAAGCCTTAACCCTATAAAAATAACTTTCTCCTGGTGTTAGCCCCACATCATTATATACATTTAAATCTGGAGGAAGTATCGCAATTCTAATCCAATTATCACCAATTTTTTTTCTCTCAACTATAAAACCATCTTCATCTACCGAGTTATCCCACCATGTTAATCTCACGTGAGTTGGAGAAATTATTTGGGCCTCCAAATTAGAGGGAGGAAGGGGAAGAGAAAAAGCCCCTTGAGGAAACAAAAGCATAAAAAATAAAAAGACCACGCAAAAGATTCTACCTTTTCTCATTTCTAGCCCTCCTTAACTGGTCTAAAAGATACTTAGCTACTTTATCTTTACTATCTAAAGCTAAAGCCCTCTCAAGATACCATTCAGCTTTATCATAATTTCCTAACTCAAAAGCCACTCTCCCAGCCCAAAGAAAAGCTTTCTGAAAATCGGGATTCAAAGCACAGGATTTTTCATAAAGAGCTAACGCCTTCTCCTTTTCCCCTCGAGAATAAAAAATATAAGCCTTCTCATAAATTTCAAATGGCTCTTTTCCTTGCCTTATTATTTCCTCACATACCTTAACAAAGTACTGAGCTACTTTGTTATCTGGTTGAACCTCAGCTAACTTTTTCCAAGTACTTAATGCATCATGATACAAACCAAGCTCTTGATACAACCTCGCTAACCAGTAAAGGGCTTTAGCATGTTTGGGATCTCTTTCTAAAACCATGTTGTAGAATCTTATGGCCATATCATAAAACCCTTCTTGATAGTAGTTATAAGCACCTTCAAAATATCTTTCGGTAACGAGCTTCTCTATATCCTCACTTTCTCCCACCTCAGCTAAAGCGAAAGACTCCAAAACCACAAGCAAGAAAAGAAGTGAACAAAATAAAAAATTGGATTTTCTCATTTTTTCAACCCCTCCCTAAGAAATTATAGCATAAGGTTTTTTAAAAATTATACTCTCATACTTGATTTTATCGTAGGATTAGTTTTATAATTTTAAGGAACTTTATAATAACAAGGGGTGAAAAGATGAGAGATCTGTCACGCTTTAAAAAACACCTTGAAGAAATACGAGAAACACTTAAAACGAGACTAAAGGTAATAGAGGGAGAAGGTCCTCGATATGCAGGCTCAGAAGAGGTAGATGTAGCAAATTATATGAATGAAATGGATTCTTTATTCAGGGAAAAGGAAGAAGCTGAAAAAACTTTGAAAAGGGTTGAAAAGGCCTTGAAGAGATTTGAAAAAGGGACTTACGGATTATGCGTAGATTGTGGAAAGGAGATAAGCGAGGAAAGGTTAGAGGTCGTTCCCTTTGCCGAAAGATGCATAGAGTGCGAGAAAAAACTTAATAAAGTAGGGAGGAAATTAGGATAGTGGTAAGAGTCAGATTTGCCCCAAGCCCAACAGGTGCCCTCCATGTAGGAGGTGCAAGAACTGCCCTCTTTAACTGGCTTTTTGCCAGAAATAAGAAGGGCGTTTTTATTTTGAGAATAGAGGATAGTGATTTTCAAAGATCAACTAAAGAAGCAGAGGAAACCATACTTCAAGGATTGCTTTGGCTTGGCTTAGAATGGGATGAGGGACCATACAGACAAAGCGAAAGATTAGATATATATAGAAAATACGCTGAAAAGCTTGTTAGCGATGGCAAAGGTTATGAGGAAAACGGAGCTCTTATATTTAAGGTCCCTCCCGGTGAAACAAGCTTTAATGATATAGTTTGGGGAGAGATAAAAATTAAAAATGAGACCCTTAAAGACATCGTTATGATTAAGTCAGATGGTACTCCAACCTATAATTTTGCTGTTGTGGTGGACGACCATGATATGGGCATAACTCACGTGATACGCGGTGAAGACCATATAGCTAACACGCCTAAACAAATCTTAATCTACCAAGCTTTTGGCTGGGAGATTCCAAAATTTGCTCATTTACCAATGATATTGGGACCAGACAAATCCAAACTAAGTAAAAGACATGGTGCTACCTCTGTAGCTGAGTATAAAAATCTAGGGTTTCTTCCTGATGCCTTCTTCAACTATTTAGCCTTACTGGGGTGGAGCCCGGGTTTCGATCAAGAGATATTTTCCCGTGAAGAGTTAATTAACCTTTTCTCCCTTGAGCGAGTTATAAAAAGAGGTGCGGTGTTTGATATAAAGAAGCTCGAATGGATGAATGCCCAATATATAAAAAGTACCCCTGGAGAAAAGCTACTTGAGCTTGTTTTACCATTTTGGGAAAACAAGGGATGGATCAAAGAGGAAAATATTGATAAGGGATATCTTATAAAAGTCATAGATTTGGTAAAAGAGCGTTGTAAAACCCTTATAGACGTGGTTAATTTTAGCGATTACTTCTTGCAAAAAGAACCAACCTATGATAAAATCTTTGTCAGTCAGGAGATAAAAGGCAAAGAAAAGTTACTTTTAGAGGTTGCCGAGAGATTAGAAAAAATTCAATCTTTCGATGCTTCAAGTATAGAAACTTGTCTTAAAAGCTTTGCAGAAGAAAAGGGTATAAAATTAAAGGAACTTGCCCAAGCCATAAGGGTAGCTATAAGTGGGAAAAAAGTTACTCCTCCTCTCTTTGAAGTAATGGAGACTCTTAATAAAGATATAGTAGTTGAAAGACTAAAACGCTGGGGAATCGTCTAATTGGCAGGACACGGGACTCTGGATCCCGCTGTGGAGGTTCGAGTCCTCCTTCCCCAGCCACATAACGGAAAAGGTAGAGGTGGCCCCTTCGTCTAGCGGCCTAGGATGTCGGGTTCTCAGTCCGACGACGCGGGTTCAAATCCCGCAGGGGCTGCCACTTTTTTTATTTCAAAGCTCTATTAGTCTTATTAACGAAGTAAACCCCTATTAATATTAAAATTCCACCAAATATCAGAGAAAAACTCATTTCCTCTCCTAAAACAATTGAAGCTGCTACCATGCCTACTACAGGCTGTATGTTCATAAAAACCCCTACTTTCGAGGCCTCTAAAGCATCTAAAGCATCATACCAAAAAGCATAAGCAAGACCCGTACTCAGAAGCCCCAAGAAAAGCACTGCAACTAAGAGCTTAAAATCTCTTAAAACGATAATTAGATCATTAAAATATCCCTTCAGGATAAAGGTAATACCTATTAAAATAAAACCAAAAAGCACAGTATAAAAGATACTTACAAGCTGAGGAATCTCCCTATGCCTATGAAGGAAAAGCCTTGAAATAACAGAGAAAAAGGCCCAATTAAAAGATGTAACCAGAATTATAATGTCTCCTACCGTGCTTATACCCTGCTTTAAGACTAAGCTAATATCTCCCTCGCTCACTACAACTAAAACTCCAAAAAAGGAAATAGCTATTCCTAAGATCTTTAAATAAGAAAGATTTTCCTTAAGCAAGAACCTACTCAATATAGCAATGAATATTGGAGTTGTGGCTACTATCCAGGTAGCAGTTGAAGCTTTAGAAGAGTAAAGAGCATAAGCTTGAACCCATAAGTGCATGTATATCGCTATAACTCCAAAAAATAAAAACCAAGGAATAACGGACTTTGAGACTCTTAAGGACACGTTCCTTTTTCTAAGCAATATACCTAACACCATTAATCCGATTAAAACGCGAGAGAAAACAACCGAAATAGGAGCTATATGAGGAATTAAGTATTTGGTAGCTACAAATGACATACCCCAAACAAAAACAGTAAGAAAAAGCTTTAGGTATAATAACCAAAGATCCTTACTCTTTAAAACCAAAAGAGCACCTCTTTTACAACACAAGATAAACAAACCAACTTTTATACTATTTTAGCAAAGCAACTTCTAAAAACAAACGGCTTCTTGAATTAAATTTACTCCTTAACCTCTATACTTTTCAACTAAAATTAAGAATTCCTCATCTGTTAAACTCCTTTTCTTTTCTATACCAGCCCTTTTAACATCCTCTAACAGTAATCTCTTCTTATCCTCATCAAGCTCTATACCGTATTCTTTTAATTTAAAGTTAATAGAAGCCATTCCACTCTTCTTACCCAAAAGAAGTTTAGGACTCTTTTTCAAAAAGGCCGGATTTAAGGCAAACATAGCAAGGGGAGCCTTAAATATAACGTCCGCCCCTATCCCAGACTCCCTACTAAATATCTCAGCTCCCACTATAGGCTTATTAGGTGGGATAGCAAAACCTGTAGTCTCCCTGACCAAATCAGAAAGCTCCTGAAGCTTTGAAAGGTCTATACCTATGTCTATTCCCATAAGGAGAGTTATAACTGTAACTACTTCTTCAGTGCTACAGTTACCAGTTCTTTCCCCCATTCCATTAACGCAACAATGGATAACTTCCGCTCCCGCCTTTAAAGCGGCAATGCTATTAGCTACAGCTAAACCAAAATCGTTATGAGTGTGAACTTCAACAGGTACATCCCAGAGTGATTTTATCAGAGTAACAATATACTCCATAGATTCAGGAAGAGCACACCCCATAGTATCAACAACCGCTATCGAATCCGGAAGAATATTAACCTTTTTTAACTCGGTCAACAATTTGACAAGATCTTCCTCTTCTGCTCTCGTAGTATCAAAGGGGAAGAAAACTGTATATAGTCCCATTTCTTTAGCTTTGCTTATAGATTTCACACTCTCCTCTATAGCTCTTTCCACAGGCCAATTAAACTGATACTCAAGTTTTGGCTTACTTATAGGAACTTCGATTATAATACCATCCACTTCACAATCAGCTGCAGCTACTATATCTTCCTCTCTAGCTCTAACAAAGCCAAAGATTTTCGACGGAAGTCTCATCTTTCTTATCTCCTTTATTGCCTCTCTGTCCTCGGTCGAGACCACAGGCATTCCTGCTTCAATCCTGTGTATACCAACTTCACTAAGTTTTACAGCGATTTTGACCTTCTCATCCTTTCTCAAGACCACACCTGGAGTTTGTTCCCCATCACGTAGTGTAGCATCATGAATCTGGATAGTAGAAGGAAGATTCCACCTTTTCCTAATTTCATTCTTAAAATTATAAGGACTAACCCACCAATTTTCAGACCTATAGCCATGAACTGCTTTCATGAAATTCCCTCCTTAGTTTTAGGTTTTAGAACATATATAAATGATACTATAAGCAAACCTACTAAATCAGTAAATAACCCTTCCTTGATCAATAACATTCCCGCCCCAAAAAGAAGAAATCTTTGCCATAACTTAAGATCACCTTTAAAATAACCAACTATACTTGCAGCGATAGCTAAAACCCCTATTATGGAAAAAACAATAGAAAACAAAATATTAAACAACGTACCTTCTAAAAGCAAAGTCGAACCATAAACAAACATAAAGGGTAACACAAAGCTAACCAAACCATATTTAAAAGCTGTCCAACCCACTTTATTTAAGTCTGCCTTCGCAATACTGGCAGCAACATATGAAGCTAAGGCAACTGGCGGAGTTATGGTTGATATACATCCAAAGAAAAACACAAACATATGAGCAGCCAATAATGAAACTCCCATCTTCACAAGGGTCGGAGCTACAACTGAAGCAAGTATAAGGTAAGCAGCAGTTGTAGGAAGCCCCATCCCTAAGATTATGGAAAATACCATAGTCCAAATAAGAGCTAATAACTTATTACCCCATGAAAAAACAAAAATCAGAGAAGAAACTCTTACTCCCAAACCAGTTAAAGATAAGACCCCTACTATAATACCAGAAGCTGCACATGCAATTGCTATCGGTACAGTATCTCGTGCTCCCTTCTCCAAAGCATTTAAAATCTTGAAAACAAGATCTTTATCTACCTTATGTTTTGAAACTATATGAACAATGAGAAGAGACAAAATAGAATAATATGCAGCTTTGAATGGAGAAAAGCCTATCACAAGCATATAAGTTAGAACGACTATAGGTATAATAAAATACCATCCTTCCTTCATCACTCTATAAAAGGAAACTTCCTCTTTCTCATGTACTTTGAACCTTATTCTCTTGGCCTCCAAATGAACTATGATAAATATCGAAAGAAAATACAAAATAGCAGGTAAAACAGCAGCTCTCATGATATGAACATAAGGTTTACCTATAATTTCAGCCATGATAAAGGCAGCAGCTCCCATTATAGGAGGCATTATTTGTCCTCCTGTTGCTGCTACCGCAGATATAGCACCAGCCTTCACAGGTTCATAGCCTTCCCTTATCATCATAGGAATAGTTAAGCTTCCTGTTATAGCCACATTCCCAGCTGCAGATCCAGAAATCATACCTACCAAAGCGCTAAAAATAATTGACGTTTTCGCAGCAGCCGCAGTAACGTTTTTAGTAATGGACAGCGCAAACTTATAAAGAAATTCGCTTGCCCCAAACTCGCTTAGAAAAGCTCCATATATGCAAAATAGTATAATATAGGTTGAAGATACCCCTATTGGTATCCCAAACAATCCCTCGGTTGAAGTAAATAAAAAGGCTGTAACTCTGCTTAAAGTGTAACCTTTACCTTTTAAAATAGACGGAAGATATGGAGCTATAAAAGGATAAACTAAAAATAGTCCACTTATTATAGCTAAAGCAAAACCTGTTGCCCTGCGCGTAGCTTCTAATACTAAAAAAATTGCCAGAATCCCCACCAAGATATCAAGTTTAGTAGTAACTCCTCCACTTGATGTTATACTTTCCCACCTCACCAAGATATAAACCCCGCTTATTAAAGCTAAGACTGCCTCTAGGGATCTAATAAAGCGATTTAGCTTACTCCATTGCTGAGATCTTTCAAGGAAACTCCAAAAACATATAAACAACATCATCATCAGATGAAATGTCCTAATTGTCATTGCAGAAAACGAAACAATTCCAGACACATTTACTAGATGAATAAGGGAAGTTAAAATAGCTGCTACAAAAATTATCTTTTTCATTTAAAACCCCTCTAAAGACTAAGCAACTTTGATGGATTATCTTTTGTCATCATATCTAACTCCTTCTGGGTAACACCATACCTTAGAAGAAGATAACAATACGCTCTCAACCCTTCCACAGGAGATGGGCTGTACACTTGACCATAGTCTGTGATTAAAATGCAATTCTGTGCTCCAACTTCCTTTATTATTTTTACTATTTCACTGGGATCCTGTTTACCATTATAAGAGGAACAAACACCGTAAGAGAGCGTTAAGGTAGCCCCGAGAGAAACGAGTTCCCTTAAAACATCCAAGGTAAAGTCTTCCGTCCAAGCATTAGGATGTGTTATCTCAAGCTTGCTATAGCCTATGGCTTTGCTCTCTTTAGCCAAAGCAAGACACTCTTGAGGGGATACATGTCCTGACGCTAAGATAGCATCATATTCCTTACAAGCTCTTAGGATCTCGTGAACCTCCTCCTTTAATTTCCCTCTATCATCTAATATGGATATCGGCTCTATCTTTTTACCGAAAGAAGAAGTGTTAACATATGCTTTTATCCAGTGTCCCCTCTCAGCTTTCCTGATACCATATTCTGCATCAGTGGTAGGCAACCAGATTACCTTTCCACCAGACTTAAGAGTAGCTATAACAGTTCTTACATTTAACCCTCCCGTAGGGCCATTTAACGCTATGCCTCCAAACACTTTAACCTTCAATCCAAGCTGATTTGCAACATGGGCATCTCCTACCGTAGAAGCTAAATGCTTTTTAACAACTATGGCTTTCATTCCCCTAGAATCCGCCTCTTTTGCAAGCCTAAGGCTATCTCCATAACGAGGAACATAATCAGGCCCTACATGAATATGGAGATCGATCATCCCTTCTAAAATTCCATCATCTACAAACATCTGTCTCCCCCCCTATTTTCTAGATCTTTCATCGAAGTACCTTTTAGCTCCAGGATGGAGAGGGATTGGCACCTTAGAAGCCTCCTCTAAATCTATCTGTTTGGCAATGGCATTCATATTTCTAAGCTCTTCCAAGTTATCAAAAATAGCCTTTGTTATTTGATATACTAGGATCTCATCTACATCAGATCTTACTATAAGAACGTTTCTTATCCCTATAGCAACAGCATCTTTCTCAAGCTTATAAACATCCTTAGGAACAACTATCTTTGAATAGTAAGGATGCTTCTTCATAATGTTGGCCATTTTATCATCCTCAATGTTTATAAATTTTATTCTCTTATTAGCAGTTAACTCTAAAACAGCAGAGGCAGGATAACCAGACAAAGCCAATGCTATATCAACATTTCCATCAGCTAAATTCATAAAACCGTCACTATACGAAAGATAACTCGGCAATATATCTTTAATACTAAGACCATACTCTTCAAGAACAACCTCTAAAACAGGAATAGTTCCACCCCCAGCTGGTCCAACGGCAATCCTTTTACCTTTAAAGTCAGAAACAGCGTTTATAGGAGAATTTCCCAACGTTATAATGTGAAAAACACTCGGATGAAGCGAAGCTACAGCACTTATCTTAAGTTTGTCCTTATAAGGAGGCATACCCATAACACCAAAGTAAGCTAAATTGGCATTAGTAAGACCAAATTCTACATCTCCCTGAGAAACCAACCTGGGATTTTCAACCGATCCCCCTGTTACCTCTGCAACCATCTCTACATCCTTAACATACTTATTAACTATATTAGCAATACTCTGTCCCAAAGAAAAATAAGCTCCTCCAACGCTTGCTGTTCCGATACTGATATACTTTTTGCTCCCACTTGCAGCTACAGCTTTACCTAAAGAAAAAGAAATAATTAACGCTAGCACCATTAAAATCCCTGCCAACCTTTTGCCCCCCATGCTCTTCCCCTCCTTTAAAACAGAAAAATTTTATTTAAACTTAGACTCCTTCAAGGCCTTTATAAAACTTTCTGCAGCCCTTTTACGATGCTCCCTTATAAAAGTCTCCAATTCTTCCTTTTTCTTATTTTTTATTAACTCGACGATCTTTTCATGCTCCAACAAAGACTCCTCCCCCCTATCTGGAGAAAGCATAAATACTGCACGAGTCCTTTCCCACCTATTCCAAAGCTCCATAATCAATTCATAAAGCTTTTTATAAGGATTTAACGAACATATATAAGCATGAAATTCCTTATTAAGGTTTCCGTATCTTACATAATCTTTGTTCTCCAGGGCTTTACGCATCTCCCCTAAAAGCTCCTCTAATCTCTTAAAATCCTTTTCAGTAAAGCGATCAACACCTTCTCTCGCAGCAAATCCCTCAAGCACTCCTCTTATGATATAGGACTCCATGATGTCAACATCTTCGACCCCTCTAACTACTGGACCTACATGTGAACGAATTTCAACTAATCCTTCTCTTTCAAGAATCCTTAAGGCTTCCCTAATTGGAGTTTCACTGACCCCTAATTCCTGAGCGATCTTCCCAATTACTAAACGTTCTCCTGGCTTGTAAACACCGCTTACGATATTCTCTCTAAGCTTTTCATAAACAGCTTCTACCTTAGTTTTATAAACTATCACACCTTCTCACCACCTATCATATAGTATATATCCTATATAAAATCTAGTCAAGCGAAAAACTTAAAATTGAACATGAAGATAAAGTGTGATATAATGTTAATCGAAGACGAAAACTATAATAGGTTACTCCGTGGGGGAGCTCCTACTAAGGGGCTGAGAGGAGGACGTAAAGTCCTCGACCCCTTGAACCTGATCCGGGTAATGCCGGCGGAGGGAAACGGAAGTTAAATCTTAGAAAAAATCCCTCCGCCTGTATGGCGGAGGGATAAATTTTTTAAGGAGGGGAAAAAAATGAGAGACATAATCATATCAAAAGCTATTTTAGAGAGTTTTTTTAAGAAGCTTGTAAGTTCCTTAGAGCTGGATGTAGCTATAGTGGGAGCAGGTCCAAGCGGTCTAGTAGCATCTTATGAACTTGCTAAGAAAAATTTTAAAGTAGCAATATTCGAGGAAAGAAATACACCAGGAGGAGGAATTTGGGGAGGAGGAATAATGTTTAATGAAGTAGTTTTAGAAAGAGAACTTGAGAGTTTCCTAAAAGAGCTTGACGTAAAATATAAGATTATCGAAGATCATATAGTAGTAGACTCTTGTCATTTTGCATCTGCCCTAATATACCATACAACTAAAGCCGGAGCTCTTCTATTTAACAACGTAAGCGTTGAGGACGTAGCTATGAAAGATGGTAAAATCTGCGGAGTAGTAGTCAACTGGGGACCAGTTAAAAAATTAGGGCTTCATGTAGACCCTATAACTATTAAAGCTTCCTATGTTGTAGATGGAACAGGACACCCAGCAAACGTTGTATCTCTCCTTGTAAAGCGAGGGCTTATGGAAAAGAAAACCGAATTCCCAATGAACGCAGATGAAGCTGAAAAGTTTGTCGTTGAAAAAACCGGTGAGGTTTTTCCAGGACTCTTAGTTTCAGGAATGGCTGTGTGTGAAGTCTATGGAGGACCTAGAATGGGACCAATATTTGGAGGTATGATTTTATCCGGAAAGAGAATAGCAGAAATAATAAGCGAAAGGGTGTCCAGGAAATGACACAAATGGAAATGGCTAAAAGAGGAATAATATCTGAAGAAATGAAAAGTGTAGCAGAATACGAGGAAGTGGACGTAAAATTAGTCTGCCAAAAAGTTGCTCAAGGAAAGGCAGTTATACCCAAAAACAAATTACATAAGGTTGAAAAGCCTATGATAGTAGGAGAAAATTTTAGCGTTAAGGTAAACGCAAATATAGGAACATCAAAGGGATTCTCATCTCTTGAGGAAGAAAAAGAAAAAGCAAAAATAGCTATTGAATACGGAGCAGATGCCTTAATGGTTCTTTCAACTTGGGGGAATCTAAGAGAGATTAGGAAAGCTATAGTTGAAATCTCTCCCGTACCAGTAGGCTCAGTACCTATTTATGACTCTGCAGTTAAAAGCTATGAACTTAATAAAAATGTAGTGGACTTCTCTGAAAAAGACTTTTTAGACATGGTAATTACTCACGCTGAAGATGGAATAGACTTTATGACTATACATGTTGGCATTACAAAGAGATTATTGGAGTATATAAAAAAGTCCAAGAGGATCTTGAAAATAGTAAGTAGAGGGGGAAGCATAATAGCTGGTTGGATGATAAAGAACAACAAAGAAAACCCCTTTTACAAACACTTTGATGAGCTTTTAGATATAGCTAAAGAATATGATATCACCCTGAGTTTAGGAGATGGGATGCGTCCAGGAGCAATAGTAGATGCAAGTGACTCTCAACAATTTGAAGAACTTTTCACCCTTGGAGAGCTTGTAGACGAAGCAAGAAAAAAGGGAGTCCAAGTAATGATAGAAGGACCAGGTCATATACCCCTGAATGAAGTAGAAATGAACGTTAGACTAATGAAAAAAGTTGGGAAAGAAGCTCCTATCTTTCTTCTTGGTCCTCTTCCAACAGATAGAGCCATGGGTTACGACCATATAGCCTGTGCCATAGGTGGAGCATTAGCTGGATATTTTGGAGCAGATTTTCTATGCTATGTTACTCCGGCTGAACACATCTCTTTACCAACTGTTGAAGACGTAAAGGAGGGAGTAATAGCCTCAAAGATAGCAGCAACAATTGCAGATGTCGCTAGAAGAAATCCAAAAGCATTAGAATTAGAGAGAGAAATGGCCTTAGCGAGAAAACACTTCGACTGGGAAAAGATGTTCAAACTCGCATTAGCTGGAAACGTAGCAAAAGAAAAACACTTTAAACGTCCTTATGATGACAAGGGATGTTCTATGTGCGGCCCATTTTGTGCTATCAAAATAGCTGAAGAATACATATGATAAAATTTAATTATGGGGCTAAATCAATGGCTTTTAAATAAACTTCTATCAAAGGAAAAACAAGAACGAAAATCTATAGGATACCTTGAAGGATGGATTAGCATAATAGGGAATACAATCTTATTTTTATTTAAGTTAATAGCGGGTATGTATCTAAACAGTATATCTTTGATAGCGGACGCTTTTCATTCTCTTTCCGACGTTTTAACATCCGGAATAGTAATCTTAGGCTTCAAACTAGGGGATAAACCCGCAGATGAGAAACATCCTTTTGGTCATGGAAGAATAGAACAAATATCTGCAATTTTTATAGCCTTTATACTAATCATAGTAGCATACGACTTAGGAAAGAGCTCCCTTAACAGAATCTTACATCCACAAAAAACCGAATTTAATACATACGTGCTTTTAATATTAATCCTTGCAGCCATCTTTAAAGAGTGGATGGCTAGATTTTCCACATACCTTGGGAAAGAGATAAACTCCACAGCTTTAATTGCAGACGCTTGGCATCATAGAAGCGACGCTATAGCTACGCTTTTAGTAGCTATAGGTTTAATAATGGCAAAGCTAAGCTTCCTTAAAATAGACGGCATAATAGGATTAATAGTCTCCATACTCATAGGTTGGATTGGGATAGACATAGTTAAAAGCTCATCAAGCTTTCTTATTGGAGAAACACCTGATAAGAAACTACTAGAGCTTGTGAAGATAGCAACCTCTTCTACTCCAGGAGTAATAGACTACCATGACGTTTCAGTCCACGATTATTCAAGTAACAAGGTTATAACCCTTCATATAGAAGTAGATAGAAATATAACTATAAAGGAAGCCCATGATATAGCACTAAAGATACAACGCATTATACAAAATGGAATTAAAGAAGCAAAAGTTATAATACATATTGATCCTCTAGGAGAAAAAGAAGATTAAACTAAAAATCTATTAAAGCGGTATTGCCCCTTCCATACTTATCTATCACATCTTTGATCAACCCTTAAGTTTCCCCTTGCAAGAGAAGCCGATATTGCAGCTAAACAAAGTACAGTAAATACTAAAAAAGAAGTCTTCAAGCTTAAAATAAACGAAAGATATTTATCAGGAGTAATCTGAACTCTACCTATATATATGGAAAATATAAGCATAACTATTCCCATACTAAACATCTGACCAAGAAGACGCATAGTGGCTACCATTCCTGATGCTACTCCATAAAAGCGCCTTTCAACAGAACCCATTATAGCACTAGTATTGGGGGAGGAAAAAAATGCAAAGCCAAACCCCAGGACTATAAGAGATACTATTATATAGTTTATAGCTGTGCCCTCCTTTAAAAAACTAAGCAAAAATACTCCCAAAGCTGTAATCCCCATTCCAAAAGATGCTATTATCCTCGGCTCAATTCTGTCAGAAAGCCTACCCGCAATGGGAGAAAAAAGAGCCATCATGAGAGGCTGAAATATAATTATAGAACCAGCAAAACGAGGATTTAATCCCTTTATGTATTGCAAATACAAACTTAATAAGAAGGTCACAGCAAAGGTTGCACTATAGTGAATTAAAGCAGCTAGGCTTGAAAAGGCAAAAACCCTATTACTTTTAAAAAGGGATATATCAAGTAAAGGATATTTCACTCTACTCTCCCACAGAACAAAAAATATAAAGATTCCACACCCCAAGGCAAGCAAAGCAAATCCAGAAATATCTGGAACTCGCGAAAAACCACTCATTAAAGATACAATTAAAAAAGCATAAAGCAGGAACCCCATCTTATCGAAGCTCTCATTCTTAGCTTCAGCCCATTCTCCTTTAACTTTTCTAAAAGCGAGAAAAGCAGATAGTAAGGTTAAAGCGAAACCAATAAAAAATATACTTCTCCATCCAATGCAATAGGTCAAATACCCTCCAATGAAAGGGCCTAAAGACATACCGGAGTATGTGGAAGCCACATTTATACCTAAAACTTTACCTCTTTCTCTTGAAGGGAAAACAGAGGTTAAAATCGCTATGTTAGTAGCAAATATCATAGCTCCTCCTATACCTTGTAAAATACGAAAAACTATAAGAAAATATGGATCTTTGGGCGTACCACATAGGAAAGAGAAAACAGCATAAAATAAAAGTCCCATTAAAAAAATTTTTCTTCTACCGTATATATCCGCTATTCTACCAAAAGGAACGGTAAAAACTGCACAAGATATTATGTAAGCAGTAGCAACCCAGTTTAGTAAAATTGCATCCATTTTAAACTCTCTTCCTATAGTTGGAAGAGCAATATTAATAGAAGAAACCATAAAGGGAATAATAAAGGAAGTTAAAACAGCAATTAATAAAATAGCTCTCTTATTAACTTGTATTTCCATCGTATATCCACTATTAGAACTCACCTTGCTACAATAAGCCCATTCTTTCGCTCACCATTAATAGCACGAATTCCTAAGCGGCGCTCTGCTGCCTCCAATATAGCCCTAAGCATCTCCGAATAAGAAAATCCTGCTATCTTAGCCATCTTAGCCAAATGTCCATCCCAACACCAACCAGGATTGGGATTTACCTCTAAAAGCTTAGGCACACCCCGAGAGTCAAGTCTCCAATCAAACCTACAATAATCCCTCGCTTCCAACCTTTCAAAAAGCTTTAAACAACACTCTATTATAAACTTCTCCGTTTCCTCGGGAAGATTGGCAGGAATAGACCTTATCTTCCAATAAGGGGAGTCAGGCAACCACTTAGCCTCGTATCCACAAATAGGAGGAAGCTCTGGGGGGAGAACGGAATAGTCCTCTTCAGTGATAGGCAAAACAATATAGTTTCCTGGAACATTTCCTATTATACCTACAGTTAAATCGCTCCCAGTCAAAAACTCCTCTACTAATATAGGCTTATCATACCCAAACTTCTCTCTTACATCCAATATAGCGTTTATCAATCCTTCAATATCATTAACCACACTCTTTTGAGTTATACCAAAACTTGAATCACCAAAGTTAGGCTTAACTATAACTGGAAACCCAAAAGGAATCTCAAAAGATGTATCTTCAGGTTTAACAAGGAAGGCCTCCGGCACAGGAATACCCATCTCCTTGGCCACACCACGCACAAGAGATTTATCATAGCAATGAGCAAGACACTGAGGGCCAGCACCTGTATATGGTATTTCAAGCATATCTAAAAGAGCCGGAATGTGAAGCTCTTTTCTTGGGTCGTTATTGAAACCCTCGTCACACAAGTTAAAAACTAAATCAATCTTATTCTTAAGCCTTAATAGATCATAAATTAAGGTATCATGATTATCAAGATACACAAAGTTATACTCAGTAAGCTCCCTCAAAGCATCTTTCATTCTGTTAATAGTATATATATCATCATCATCGAAAACACCAAAGGGCTTTAACGGATCAGCCTTACGAGGATCCCCTAATATAACGGCTACAGTAGCTATCTTCTCCTTCTTTTTCTTCTTAACTGGCGTCCAATCCTTTTTGGCTACAGCAGTTACTATAATCCTACGTTCCATCATACCTAAGTCCTGATTCCGCTGAGAGACAGATTTAACCTCCCCATGAATAGTTACATCGCTAAAGCCGGCAGCAGTAAGAAGTTCCTTTAAACTTTCACGTGTATAGAGCCTTTCTGCATAAAATTGATCCGCTATAACACCTTTCTCAACATGGGTTATAACCTCTCGAGTGATCAAACGTTGCTTATCCCAAGACAATGATCTCTCCCTACAAACAAAGTGCTTTCTATCTATCCATTCCCAAGACCTCGCTTGGAAATTCTCTCGCAAATACTCACCATCAGCTACGTCTATAAGAATGCGCCCTTGAGGCTTAAGGACCTTAAAAACCTCTTTTAAAACTCTTATATCATCCTGAACCGTTTCAAAATAGCCAAAGCTATTACCTAATAGCATGACTACATCAAAAGAATCTGCTTGATATGGTAACTTACGAGCATCTCCTTCCCTAAACTTTACATTTAAGCCCTCCTTCTTAACCCTCGCCTTGGCCTTCTGAATAAGATAGTGTGAGCGATCAAGCCCCTCTACGTTTTTGAATCCTCTCCTCGCCAGCTCAATAGAATGTCTTCCTTGACCACAGCAAAGGTCTAATATCTTGTCCTCCTTAGAAAGGTTTAAAATGCTTAAAAAGAGGTCCACTTCAGCTTTAGTGATAGCCTTGTCTTCCACCACATCAGCATCTGTTTTTAAATACATAGAGTTAAATATTCTTCGCCACCAATCAGGATGAACGTGCTCTTCTAAATCCTCAACAGGCCCTAATACCTTCCTGTGCCTCTCATGCCTTTTCTCCATTTAATTTCCACTCTCCCCCATTTATTTTTTTATGTTTTTATTTACCTCACACTCCAAGTATTATACTAGCCACACCAAGATATACCCCTGTACCAATTATATCTGCAAGAGTAGTTATAAGAGGCGTGCTTGCAGAAGCTGGATCCTTCTTAAACTTGACAAATATAAAGGGTAATAAAACCCCAACAAGACTACCAGCTATAACGTTTATGATCATTGAAGTAACTACAACCAAACATACCTTTAAACTTCCACTCCTAATTATGCCCATTACAGAAATTCCCAAACCCATTAATATTCCTAATATACTTGCAATCACAAGTTCTCTTCCAAAAAGATACAACCAGTCTTTTAAACGCACCGTTTCGAGAGCAAGAGCCCTTATAACAAGCGTAGCCGCTTGCGAACCAGCATTACCTGCGGTATCTACCAAAACTGGGAGAAAGGTGACTAAAACTATATATTTTGCTATAGTCTCTTCAAACGAGCTTATTATACTACCTGTAACAAAATCCATAACCAGAAGTATGATAAGCCAAGTAAGTCTACTCCTCAATATCTTTTTTATAGGAGCTTCCTTTATATTTGTCAAAAGCTCTATACTCTCAGGAGGAGCTTCTATAGCAGAATATTTAACAAAATCTTCAGTATGCTCCTCCTGAATAACATCTAATAAGTCATCTACAGTAACTATACCTAAAAGGTGCCCCTCTGAATCAGTAACGGGTAAAGCTATTAAGTTATATCTCCTTGCTAACTTTATAGCTTCCTCCTGATCTTGATCAGCAGTGATAGAAACTACCTCAAAGTCCATTATAGACTCAACAACCTGATTGGGATCTGCTAAAAGCAACTTCCTTATGGGTATATCGTCGAGCAAACGCCATCCATCATCTACCACATAAACTATATCTATCGTTTCCGAATCCTTTCCCCACTCTCTAATATGTTCCAAAGCTTTGCTTACCGTCCAACCCCGTTTAATAGCCACATAATCAGGTGTCATCAACCTACCAACGCTGTTCTCCGGATAACCTAAGAGCTGGAGCGCTTCCCTTCTTTCCTCAGCAGAGAGAAGATTCAAAAGCCTTCTTAAGAGCCTTGGAGACAAACGTTCAAAAATTCTTGTCCTCTCATCAGGATCAAGCTCGTTAACTATAGACCTAACGTGTTCATCAGGTAAAGCCTTTAATATATACTCCTGCACGCTTCCATCAAGCTCAAAGAAAACATCTGCTTGAAGATCTGGAGGCAAAAGTCTTAAAGCTAGAGGTCTATCTTTAGGATCGATCTCCCTAAAAAGCTCCGCAATATCAGGTGCCGACCATGATGATAATATATCCTTGGCTCGTTTCCAATCCCTGTTTTCAATAGCCTCAATCCCTTCCATTAGCTCTAACTCCCTTTTTTCTATCCCACTATCCTCACTCCTTTCAAAAGCTTCCACTTTGGGTTTATTTTAACAAGATGACTTGAATTTATCCATAACTCTCCATAAAAATTATCCCTTATCTTTCTCAGCGAAAAAGCTTTCTATCCATCTTTTTATATCATCACGAACCTCTCTAAACTTATTAATAATCTCCTCTTCGCTCCCAACAGCCTGCGACGGATCTTCGAATCCCTTGTGAATATATTCCTTACCCCCTGGGAAAAATGGACAAGAATCCCGGGCACTATCACATACGGTTACAACATAATCAAACTCCTCCCCTAAAAACTCCTCTAAACCTTTAGAACGATGATGAGAAATATCTATACCAATTTCAGCCATGACTTTTATAGCATAAGGATTAACCCTGGATGGTTTAGTTCCAGCACTATAAGCTTCATAAATATCCCCGTAAATAGCATTAAGAAAACCTTCCGCCATTTGAGACCTGGCAGAATTATGAGTACATACAAATAAAACCCTCTTTTTTGACATGCTCATCACCCCCTCTAACCTTGACTTTCCTTATAAACATAAATAAAATAGCTTACATGAAAAAAAGAGTTATAATTACAGAAAAAGCAGAGCAAAAACTAAGGAAAGGTTTTTTATGGATTTACGATAACGAAATATTAAAAATAGAAGGAGAACCTTCGCCTGGGGATATAGTTAGCATACACAATGCTAACAGAAGCTTTCTTGGAAAAGGATATATAAACCCAAGGTCCAAAATAACTATAAGAATTTTAACAAGAAAAGATGAAGAAATAAACAGGGATTTTTTAAAAAATAGAATTGTTAACGCATGGGAATATAGACAAAAGATCATCAACTCAGACTCTTTCAGAGTTGTTTTCAGTGAGGCAGACCTCCTACCGGGACTAATAGTAGACAAGTTCAAGGACATACTGGTCTTACAAATTCTTACCCTAGGAGTAGAAAGATTTAAGGAACAGATAGCAGATGTTCTAAACGAAATCTTTAACCCGAGAGGCATATATGAGAGAAATGATATATCAACAAGGGAATTGGAAGGTTTACCGCAAGTTAAGGGCTTCCTGAAGGGTCCTTTTGAAACCCAACTGGAAATAGAAGAAAACGGCCTCAGAATATTAGTAGATGTTGAAAATGGGCAGAAAACCGGCTATTTTCTTGATCAAAATGAAAACAGAAAAGCCTTAAAGGGATTAGTGGAAGGAGCAGAAGTGCTAGACGCCTTCTGCTATACAGGGGGCTTTTCACTACATGCCCTTAAATACGGAGCTAAAAACGTGGTAGCTATTGATTCCTCGAAAAAAGCTATAGAGCTCGCTAAAGAAAACGCCAAGCTCAATGGTTTCGAAAATAAAATCGAATTTATAGAAGATAACGCTTTTGATATATTGAGGAAATTCCATAAGAGCAGGAAAACGTTCGATGTTGTGATCCTAGATCCTCCTTCCTTCGTAAAATCACAGAAAAACTTAGAGGGAGCTATAAAAGGGTACAAGGAGATAAACTTGAGAGCCATGAAAATATTAAGGGATGGGGGATTCTTAATAACTTGTTCTTGTTCCCATCATATAACTCCCACGCTATTCCAGCAAATTATAGAATCAGCAGCAGTTGATGCAAATAAAATTTTACGTCTTGTTGAATTAAGATATCAGTCAAAAGATCACCCCATTCTTCTATCTCATCCGGAAACACTCTATCTTAAATGCGGAATATACCAGGTTCTTAAGAAACCTTAACCTCATTCAACTTTTACATTAGCTCCCAAGTCAGTCATTAAGGTGAAGAAATTTGGAAATGATACTGAAACGCAATCTACATCATTAACCGTGGTCTCACCATCAGCAAACAACCCAGCTACAGTTAAAGCCATTGCAATTCTATGATCTCCATGACTATTAACCTCAGATCCCCTGAGGCCTCCAGCTCCATTTATAAATAGAACTCCTTCTCTTAAACCTATACGAGCTCCCATCTTAGAAAGCTCCTCAATCATAACAGCAACCCTATCCGTCTCCTTAAACCTAATAGTATCAAGACCTCTTATTGACGACTCGCCTTTCGCAAAACAACCCAAAACGGTTAATATAGGAAAGAGGTCAGGACTATTTGAACAATCAACCTCAAAAGCTCTCAGATCTCTTCCCCCTCCAACCAGTATTGAATTATCTGAAAAGTTCACTTTCAAATCCGCTCCCATGCCCATAAGTATATCCAGTAACACAGAGTCAGCCTGTGTAAAGGAAAGATCAACGTTTTCAAACCTGATTTCAGAGCTAGTCACAACCGCAGCAACTATAAAGAAAGATAAAGAGCTCCAATCGCTAGGTATGAGAAAATCCACAGGCTTAAAATCCTGTGGACCCTCGACCTCGAAAAACTTCAACTCCGGATCATAGTTTAACCTAATACCTGTCCTTTTAAGCCATTCAAGCGTCATCTTTATGTAAGGTTTCTCCTTAGGATCCCTTACCTCGATACAAGTTTTACCATTTACAAGAGGCGTAGCTATTAAAAGGGATGAAAGAAACTGGGAAAACTTACCATCAAGCTGAGCTTTTCCTCCCTTCATGATACCTCTAACTACCACGGGAGGAGCATCCACGTTCTCCCTTGTTCTAAAAGCCGTCGCGCCTAACGATCTTAAGGCAGTTAAAAGCTCCTCTATCGGTCTTCTCCGAATCTGATAGTCCCCAGTTAGAACGCTCCAACCCTCAAGAAGTCCCGCCACCCCTGTCATAAAATATATAGTGGTACCAGAGTTACCTACATTAACGACATCATCAGGTACCTTTAAGTTCCTTCCAACACCACGAATAACCCAATGATCTTGCTTAAGCTCAATTTCAGCTCCGTAAAGCTTACAAGCCCTAACTGCAGATAAAGTATCCTCACTGTACAGGGGCTTTCTTATTATTGTTTCTCCCTCCGTCAAAGTTCCTATCACTACTCCCCTTATGGTATGACTTTTAGAACCAGGAACGGAAGCTATTCCCCTTAAGCTACTTACCCTTACAACAGCTTTCATCTCCCCTCTCCCCTAAAAACTTTAATACCACGCAAATTAAAAGCCAGCCAAAAGAGCAGCATAAGTATTAGAACTAAAGTAATAGGCCTATAAACCAGCGCTAACCAAAAATTATCACTGGTTTGAGCAAGGGCAACAGCTTTCCTTAAGTTAAAATCCATCATGTTTCCAAGAACTAATCCTAATACAAGAGGGGCAACAGCGTAATCCTTCATTCTCATAATAAAACCAAGTACACCAAACAAAAGCATTAACGAAGTTTCAAAAAGGCTATTATTAACTGCATATGCTCCAATAACGCAGAGAACGGAAACGCTTGGCAAAAGGAAACACTTAGGTACGGTAACGACACGAGCCAAAAGAGGAGCTAAAGAAACTGCTAGAATCAAAACAGCGAAAGCACCCACAAAACCACCTATAACTACGGCATAAAATAATTCTGGCGTCTGAATAAAAAGCGTTGGGCCAGGACGCAATCCATGAACATAAAAGGCAGCTAGCATAACAGCAGTTACAGCATCTCCAGGAACAGCCATAGTTAACATAGGTATTAAAGCTCCTCCTATACATGCATTATTTGCTGCCTCGCTTGCAATTACCCCTTCTATAGCTCCTTCTCCAAAGGGCTTAGATGGCCTCTTAACGGTTCTTTTAGCAGCATCATAGGCCATCAAAGCAGCGATAGGTCCGCCCACACCAGGCAAGGCCCCAATGAAGGTTCCAATCAATGAAGACTGTATAGACAAACGCCAATGCTTTATTATCTCCCAAAGATCAACCCTTTCCTTAACTATCTTCTCAGCTATAGTTCCAAGACCTTTCTGAGATATCTGGATCAAAACTTCAGAAAAACCAAATAACCCTATAAGCGCTGGAACTATATTGATACCACTAAGGAGGCTTGTAGAACCAAATGTAAATCGACCAACACCAAAAACAGGATCCATACCTACTAAACTCAAGATCACCCCTATAGTTGCACTTATTAAACCTTTTAAAAAGCTCCTCGAAGTGAGGGAACCAACCATAGTAAGTCCAAACAGAGCAAAAAGAAAGTAATCAAAAGGGGTAAAGGCTAAAGCGATCTTCGTTACAGGTTTAGCCACTGTAAGAAGAATAATTAAACCTATTATGCTTCCAATAAAAGAGTGAATCGCAGCAGCATAAAGAGCAGTTTTAGCCTTACCTTGTCTAGCCAGGGGAAAGCCATCAAAGGTCGTTGCCACTGAGGAAGGAGCTCCCGGGATGTTTATCAAAACGGCAGAAATCGCACCCGCATAAACTCCAACGACATAAACTCCCATTATAACCGCAAGGGCATCAACCATGGGCCACGGCATGGTTATAGAAACAAGAAGCGCCGTGGCCATAGTCACAGTTAACCCTGGTAATGCCCCTACAACTAATCCTAATAAGGAACCTACAAAAACCAAAGCGAAAAACTTAAGGGTAAAAAAATCAGCTATACTTACCATAGCACCCTCTAAGGAAGCACCACCCTTAACAAAACACCAAAGGTATAGTAAATAGATGCAGTTAACCCAATTGGAAGGATAGTTAAAATCAGGATATTTCGAACCCCCAGAATTAAGAGGAAGAGAAAAGAATAAACAATGGTAGAAAGATTAAAGTGAAGAATAGGAAGAGATAAAATATAACCCATGCATAAAACTATACTAAGCAGCGTAGTTTTCCAATCACTAACACTTCCCCTTTCAGCCTTTTTTACTCCATAAGTTTTTCTCAAAAGGAAAACGGAAAGTATCAGAAGTACAACACCTAGAATTAGCGGGAAAAGGCCAGGTGAAAGAGCCCACTCTCCAAAAGAATGAAGAGAAAGAGCGTGATATATAATAAAAAGTGAGATAATTAGAAAAAGTACTCCCTCCATCTTAGAATCAAGGTTTAGGTATACCGAACTCCTCAGGACTATGCTTAGCTACACCAGCCTCATAAAGCAGCCAGGACACAACAGATTCCCAGTGCTTCCAGTAATTCAAGACCGCCTGTCCTTCAAGATGATGCATAGTAACATAGTGGACCTTCTTAACAAATTCAAGCCACTGAGGATCATTAACTGCAGCTTTTGCAGCCTTTAGCAGAACCTGTTTAACATCCTCCGGCGTTCCCTTTTTAACTAACAAGCAGTTTGGAAACTCCAATGGGAAATATTTTTTAAGCTCAGGAATCACTTGAGTTATAGGAGGAACCCCAGGAAAAGCCTCCACAGGCTTGTCAGACCAGACTGCTAAAATCCTCATATCCCCAGAGGCAACATACCCCAAAGCGGGAGCCGTATTAGGAGAAGTAAACTCGACCTGTCCGCCTAAAACAGCAAGCATTGCTTCTTGCCCTCCACCGAAGGGGATAAGAGCAACATCCAAACCAACTTTCCTAAGAAGTAACCCTTGAATGTGTCCACTTGCACCAGGTCCAGAGTAAGACATACGAACTTTTCCAGGACGTGCCTTTATATCTGCTATCAGATCCTCTATTTTGTTATATGGAGACTTAGAGGAAACCGCTATAACCTTAGTATCATAAACCATCATAATCAAGGGATCAAAATCGTTAAAGCTTAACTTGCTTATACCCATTACACGGAAGCTTCCAGGAGTTTCAGCCGAAAACAGAACAGTATAACCATCAGCCGGTTTGGAGTAAACGAATTCCGTTCCGACTCCTCCAGAGGCTCCAGGTTTGTTTAAAACCACAACAGGCTTTCCTAAATGTTTCTCAAATATGGGTGCAAATGCCCTAGCTACCGTATCAGTAACTCCACCAGCGCTCCAAGGAACAACTAAAGTTATAGGCTGCTCTGGAAAGGCTCCAAAAGCTGGCGAAGAGAAAAGCACGATAAAAAGCATTAATACCAAAAGCCTCTTCATAGATAAACACCTCCTATACAACTAATATACAGGGAAACTACTATATAAAGATATCAAAAGATTTGAAAACAATCAATATGAAAAAATCTACTACATAACTCTTCTTAATACACGGATTAACCGTTTTAACTTTCAGAGGAAGTTTAAGACATAACCCTAAATCTTCTTAAGAGGACTCGAATAAAAACAAGTGAGGCACATCTTTCTGAGGTTATCGACAAAAAGCTCATCCTATATAAAAATGGCTCCGGCGGCAGGACTCGAACCTGCAACCTAGTGGTTAACAGCCACCCGCTCTGCCGGTTGAGCTACGCCGGAGCATCTTAATAACGCCTTATTAACTTGGAGGCGGCGCCCGGATTTGAACCGGGGTATAAGGGATTTGCAGTCCCCTGCCTTGCCGCTTGGCTACACCGCCATCAAAATAATGGAGCGGAAGACGGGACTTGAACCCGCGACCTTCTCCTTGGCAAGGAGACGCTCCACCACCTGAGCTACTTCCGCTCATCTATAAACTAATAGTGGTGGCGAGACCTGGAGTCGAACCAGGGACACACGGATTTTCAGTCCGCTGCTCTACCACCTGAGCTATCTCGCCACTTCTCAAGGATCTTTAATAATGGCGGGGCTGACGGGACTTGAACCCGCGATCTCCTGTGTGACAGACAGGTGTGTTAACCGGGCTACACCACAGCCCCGCACATTTCAACTCTAAATGGTGGGCGAAACAGGGTTCGAACCTGTGACCTCCTGCTTGTAAGGCAGGCGCTCTCCCGCTGAGCTATCCGCCCAACCCGGTATTAAGTATAATAGAGAAGCTTCACAAAGTCAAGTAGTTATAAACTATTATGCCTCTCTGTCAAGCAACTAAGAACCTTTGCAAAGCGCTTTCAAGTCATCATTCATCCTCAAACTCTATTCCAAGTTGAGTAAATGCCTCCTTTACCTTCATCTCATAATCACTTTCGTTTATTTCTCCCTCTTCCGCCCTTATCCTGATCTCCACCATATTAAACTTCTGTCTCAAAAAAGATATTATCTTCATAACATCTGAAGCCCTTCCTTCGGGAAGTTTAAATTTTAACTTCACTCTATCTTTCTTGGATATACCTAAAGATAAAGTCCCTTCAGGCTCTTTTATCACTGATTTTGATTTATCAGGAAACCCTATATATCTGTCCTTTTCCTCAATTTTTAAGGAGGATTCTACCTCAGGGCTTTTTGGTTCGATCTTATTTTTTCTTTCTTTTACTTTTTGTTCACATATCTCTTTCTTTATTAGGATCTCTTCTTCTTTAAAGCATATCTCTGGATTTTGTCCTTCTCCATAATAGTTTAAAACAATCTCATTACCACGAAGCTCCCCAAGCCCTAAGATCTTCCCTTCAATAGCCCTTTTAATTCCATCAACCAAAACCTCTTTATTGGCAAATCTCAGTGCTCCTGGCGTTCTATAGCTGGAATCCAAAATATTTTTAGTAGATACATAATCTTTATCACCTAAAAGCCTTTCCTTTATAACTATTGGATCAATAGCTTCCAGTATGTTACCTTCTCTTTTCAGAGCATCATATACTAATATATTTAAAGCTCTTTTTTCTCCTACAGTAGGTAATCCTAAATCTTCCTTTTCGCTCTTTCCAGGTATAAAAATATTTCTATAAGCTCTTCTAAGCTGATCCCCTAAAGTTCCTCCCAAAGTTTTCAACCTCTCTTCCACTTCTCTCTTTTGCTCATCGGAAAGATTTAAGTTTTCATTTTTTATATACTCACAGGCTAAATAGTCCCTTATCGTATTTTTTAAGGCTAAGCGCTCACTTTCTATGGGAATTAATAAAAATATCGTGTTTACATTTACTCTTGGAGTTTCACCTTTAAATCCAAATATCTTATCAATCAACTCCCTTTTCTCTTCTTTTAAAATTACAAGCTTAAACTCTTCGTTATCAGAAACAGATTGAAAGACCACTTATAAACCAGGTTTTACTTTTTAAGAACAGCAATAATTCAAGCCCGTTTCCTTTAATCTATGATATCCTCCCTCACTTAATGATTGTTCTGAATTATCTTTTTCAGAAAACCCAAAGTTTCATCATCTTCACAATATATATAAGTGCCTAGTACCCCTCGTGTAAGAAATATTCTATACCTGTTTATCAACAATTTCATTGCAAGCTTCTTTGAATCCATATCTCCCTTCTTAGCTTTATTAAAAATTACCCTTAAACTAGGCCTACCAATTGTATCCTCACAACTATCCCCTAAAGTCCATTCAGTTTCTCTCCAAACTAAATCCCTTCCCCAAATTAGTCCTATATAGTCAGCTTCAAAACCTTGAACTCCGTAAATTGAGGCACAATGAGTTAGCTTATTACTTTCTCCCCCAAGCCAAAAATTGGGATACTGAATCTTTTCATCCATAAGCCAATAAATGAACACATTTTTGTTTTTGTACCTTTCAAATCCGCTATATAAAGGATATCCAACTCGCAGGTTTTTCTCACTTTTTTCAGTTTTATTCTTTCTATCCCCTGGAGATTCAGTAAAAGATGCTATAATAGCTATTTTATGTTTTTTTTCTCCCTTCTTCTTCAAATAGGAAATGAAATCTTCAATATTTGAGAATACTTTTAATTCATAATTAGTCAGTCGTGGGAAAACTATATCTTTAGGATTAACCAAAAGCTTTTCAATAAATTGATGATATAAAGCTCCTCCTTGCACCCTATATATTCCTTTTAGAACTATTTCTTTATAAGGTATATCTAGCTCTTTAGCTGTGTTTATAAAGTTTTCTCTCCAACCTTCTTCTTCTGCATTTAATATTTGATTCTCATCAAAGAAAAAAACAGTAATATCCCCTCGCTGCATTGCAACTCTTATATTCTCTTTAGTCATTCTCTGCGCTTCATCATAAATCACCAGCTTAAAATGAGGATAATAAGGGTCCCCTTCAGCAAGACCATTATTTCTACCAGTAGAATAAAATTTTATAACACTATCAAGACCAGGTGCACATTCGAAAAATATTTTCCTAATAGTGTTTATAAGCCTATTATTCCTATAACTAAGAATAGCAAGATTAGAACAATTATCTCCAATCTCACTAAAAACCTTCAAAAGAAGTAAAACCGCAACATAAGATTTACCTGAACCAGGTAGCCCACTTATTATGTAACACAATTTATTATTACTTTTTAACTCATTAATAATCTCTTCTATTATTTTTATCTGCTCCTCAGATGGACCAAACCCCCTTGCGCAGAGAGATTCATAGGCTCCTTTCCTCAAAATTTCAAAATTTTCTCTTATAGCGTTTAACAACAATGTAGATTGAATATACTCCCCATTTATAAAAGACTGAACTACTTCCTCCTCTAATACTCCAGATATGTTTTCTTTAATATAATTCAATATTTTACCCGGATCTCTTGTTATTAGTATTTCACTACACCTTGAACTAATGTTTTCAGAAAGAGAATTGTAAAGCCATCCAACTCCAAATATATTAAAGTTTACTGCTGATGAGTGACAGTATTTTAATTTACCTATATAATTAAGTAACTGAATTCGTGGATGCTGATATATCTGCCCATTTGCCTTCACAATATTTTCACTAATTTCCTCGATTCTATTCCAACCTTTCAGTTCAAATATCAATGCAACAGGCTTTCCTAAACTATTCTTCCCAAATATTATAAGATCAATTCTCTCATTACTCATTGGAAGTTTATATTCCATAGCAAAAAAAAGATCCCCGTTAAGATTTTTAAATAATTTCCTAACATGCAATAATGCTCCTTCCCATGCTCTTTTCTCCTCCAAACTAGGGTATTCTCCAGAAACATTATAAATTCCTTCAAATAATCTTAATAAAATACTTTGGTTGCTTTCTTTTAAAAAACTTTTTATGGTATCAACTAATACTAATGGCTTAAACATTTTACCTATAGGCGCTTACTTTATGATTTATATAACCATATACAGCTTCTATTTGATGGGGGAGAGGATCTATCTTGGAAACATTTACTGCAAGAAGCGGATCATAAAGAGACGCATATTTATATCTAAGAACTTCTAAAGAAAGGAATACTTTCCAAGCTTCTTCCTTGAATAATCTATTTATAGTTTTTAATTTTATTTTATCAAGATCCTTTAAGGGAATTAGATCGTCAACACGTCCACCGCTTTTTAGCAAAGATCCAATTATGTGAAGATAACTCTCGTAACTTTCAACCAAATCAACCTTTACAGGCTCTGGCCAAAAAGGTCCAGAAATCACACTTCCTCGTTTCAGATCCGCTAAAATCGCTTCCTTATCTTTCACAAAAGCACCCCCTTTAATTTACTATTTATATGCAACATATTCTGTATAAATAGCTTTGATTTTTATTTTATCAAAAATAAATAATACTCTACAAGCTAAAGGCTTAATAGGCTAAAATCTCAAGTAAAACTGAAGAGCAACTATTCCACGGTTTGATTAAAGATAGCCTTTTATGATATCATTTTACAGCCCTTGGTTAGAAAGAGATGGTGATTATAAGATGCTCGATTTTTTACCTATAACCATAGAAGAGGCAAAGAAAAAAGGCTGGGATGAGCTGGATGTAATAATAGTAACGGGAGACTCATATATCGATCACCCCTCCTTTGGAGCAGCCGTAATAGGAAGGATCTTAGAATTTCATGGCTTTAGGGTGGGCATACTCCCTCAACCTGATTGGAAGGATAAAAACACCTTTAAGGCATTAGGAAAGCCTAGATTATTCTTTGGTATAACCGCTGGAAGCGTAGACTCCCTTGTAGCTAACTATACCCCCAACAAGAGAAAACGAGAAAGCGATGCTTATACACCAGATGGCAAGCCTGGTAGACGACCTGATAGAGCAACTATAGTATATGCAAATGTAGTCCACGAAATTTACCCTGATGTTCCAATAATACTAGGAGGTATAGAAGCAAGCTTAAGAAGATTTTCTCACTATGATTATTGGGAAGATAGAGTAAGACACTCCATACTTCTTGACGCCAGAGCAAAAATATTAGTGTATGGAATGGGAGAAAAGCAAGTGGTTGAAATCGCTAAGAGGTTATCGTTACAAAAGCCTTGGTATGAAATATATCAGACACCAGGAATAGTCTACTCATTAAGTGAAAAGGAGTTCGCTGAGCTTTTCAAGGATAGGAAGTTTTTGCTCCTTCCATCTTTCGAAGATGTATCTCAAGATAAGGAAGCCTATTACGAGTTTCAGCAAAAGCTTATAAGGGGATTAAGAGAAAGGTTAACGCTAGTTCAAAAGGATGGTAAAAGATATGTTATACAGAATCCACCTACCATTTATACTACCGAAGATCTTGACTTAGTTTATTCTTTACCCTTTAAGAGGCTACCTCATCCCTCTTACAAGGAGAGGATTCCCGCCTTAGATACGGTAATTACATCTATAACATCTCATAGGGGATGTTTCGGAAGTTGCACATTCTGCTCCCTGAATATCCATCAAGGTTGGCAAGTAATATCAAGAAGTCAAAATTCTATTCTAAAAGAGGCCTTTAAACTAACATCTCACAAAAGCTTTAAGGGGACGATATCAGATATAGGTGGACCCACAGCTAATATGTATCAAATCAAATGCAAGTTAAATAAGATACCTGGGACATGCTTGAAGAGAGAATGCCTATTCCCAGAAGTGTGCGAATATTTAGAGCTAGATTATTCCGCCCAACTTGATTTACTTAGAAAAGTAAAAGATATACCTAAAATAAAGCACGTTTTTATAGCTTCAGGAATAAGGTACGATCTAGTGTTAGAAAATGAAAATTACTTAAGAGATCTGATAAAAGAGGGATTTATTGGTGGACATCTATCAGCTGCACCAGAACATGTTAAGGACCACGTCCTTGAGATAATGAAAAAACCCTCTTTTAAGACTTATGAAAAGTTTGTCGAAATTTTTGAGAGAGAAACTAAGAGCCTTGATAAGGAACTATATATAATCCCATACTTTATCTCAGGTCATCCTGGAGCAACAATTAAAGATGCTTGGGATTTAGCAATCTATGTTAAAAATCTAGGACACTATTTAGAACAGATACAGGATTATACACCACTTCCTTTAACAGTAGCATCTTGTGCTTTCTATACAGGGTTTCATACCTTAAGGAAAGAAAAAATTTATGTTCCTAAAAGCTACGAAGAGAGAAGACTCCAGAGGGCATTAGTTCAATGGAGGGACAGAAAAAATAAGGAGTTTCTCCTTAAAAATAGGGATAAGATTCCATTCCCCCTAGAGAGGATTATAAAATAAAGGGGGCTTTTTCCTCAGCCCCCTATTTACCTAAACTTATTGAAACATAGAAAGTACTTCCACTTCTTGAAACTAAAAGCACAAGAGAATCCTCCTTTAAGCTTGAAAGAGCCTCATCCCAATCTTTAAGGTTACGTATCTCTTTTCCATTAACTTCAACTATAACATCTCCTTCTTTAAGACCAACCATACCTGCAGGGCTCTCAGGATCAACATATGTTATAACAACGCCATTATCCTCTATAAGATTATACTTACGTCTAAAATCTGAGGTAATATCAGAAACCTTTATACCAATATTAATTTCAGGGGTTTTAGAAATCCTCTCCTCTTGTGGAGGTTCACCTAAAACAACGGTTATATTTACAGTTCTATCCTTTCTCCAAACAGATATATTAACCTTTTCCCCAGCTTTACGGCTTCTTATAGCAATCTGAAGCTCTGCTGGAGAGTTAACCTCTTTACCATCAACACTTAAAATCACATCTCCTCTTCTTAAACCGTATTTCTCCGCTGGACTACCAGGAACTATACGAGCTATTATTACTCCCTTGGCCTCCTTTAAACCAAAGCCTTTAGCTAAAGATGGAGTCATAGCCTGAAGATACACTCCAAGCCATCCCCTTTTAACTTTGCCAAACTCAATTAAATCCTGTAATATCTGCTTTGCTGTGTTTATTGGAATGGCAAAGCCTATACCCTGAGCATAGGGAATTATCGCAGTGTTTATACCTATAACTTCACCGTTTAGATTCAAGAGCGGCCCTCCACTATTCCCAGGGTTTATAGCAGCATCAGTTTGAAGAAAGTTCTCAAAGCTACGATCTCCCGCAGTAATAGTCCTACCCTTAGCGCTTATAACTCCCACAGTAACTGTGTGAGATAAACCAAAGGGATTTCCGATAGCAACAACCCACTCACCAACCTCTACCTTATCAGAATCTCCAAGAGGAAGAGAAGGAAGACCTTTAGCGTCTATTTTTATAACAGCTAAGTCAACCGTTGGATCTGTTCCAACAACCTTAGCATTAAATTTTCTATTGTCAGCAAGAGTGACTATTATCTCATCAGCATTCTGGACAACATGGTTATTAGTTAATATATACCCATCCTCAGAAATTATAAACCCTGACCCCTTACCTCTCATAGGAATTATACGAGTAAATCTCTCATATTCCTCTCCAAAGAATCTTTTCCATAAAGGATCATCCATAAACGGGAAAGGTATAAGGGATCTTCTCACCATGGTCACAGTATCAATGTTAACAACAGCCGGACCAACTTTCCTAACTATCTCCGCTATATTTATACCCGCTAATCCCTGAGGAGCCGAAACAGCAAAAGTCATACCGCTTGAGAAAACTCCCAAAAGAGCAAAAGCAATAAACGTGTAGAATATTAGCTTCCGCAAATTTTCATTCCCCCTTTCTAGACAAAAAATTAAAGGAGGGGCTCTCAGAGAACCCCTCCTATATTTTACTACTCTTCCTTTTCAATCTCTACTCTGAAACCTTCCTCCTTTTCCGGCTCAGCCTTAGGAAGAATTAAAGTTAGAATTCCATTTTTGTAAGAAGCTTTGGACTCGGATGGCTTAACATCCACAGGTAGAGGTATAGTCCTTGCAAAGCTACCATAAACTCTTTCACATCTGTAATAGCTTTCATCCTTAATCTCTTCATCCCTTCTCAACTCACCCTTCATAATAACTCGATCCTCAAGCACTCTTATATCTACATCTTTAGGATCGATGCCAGGTAACTCCGCTCTAAGAACGAGCTCCTTCCCTTGATCGTAAAGCTCAATCCGCGGACTGCAAGATGTAACGCTCCATTCTCTCAAAGAGGGTTTATCCCAACTTCCAAAGAAGGTACTTACTACATCGTTAAACCACCTATCAAGCTCCTCGTGGATCCTATCTAAGGAGCTAAATATACCCTCCTCTCTCCTCATGGGCAACCACCTTCTTCTCATAACTACCACCTCCTTAATCTGACTTTCTTTGACTTTCCGATTTAATTTTATTGACCAAATAGTTTTTAGGTCAAACAGCTTAAAGCCGTTTAAAAGAAAACTAAAAGCGAATATCAATCAAAATTACATATATTTAACCCATATCTAACTATATCTTTAAATTACGCTTGTTTTCTTTCAAATATCATTTCTACCAGACGTGTTACAACATCAATCATCGAGAAGCATTCCCTTAAAAAAATTAAATCCCCCACTTATATCAAAGTGGGGGATTTAATTTCATTCCCTTACTTACTTTTTCTTGCGACGAGAAGTACGACGCTTACGACGTTCGCTCGGCTTCTCATAGAAAGAACGTCTCTTCATCTCGGCAATGAGACCAGAACGCTCGCACTTCTTTTTAAAGCGGCGTAAGGCGTCATCTATAGTCTCATTTTTACCGACGATTATTTCTGCAGCCATTAACTCACCCTCCCTTCAAAAAAATCAACCTGGTGGCCAACCCATGGAACGCCCGCCAAGAAGATGGAAATGAAGATGATATATAGTTTGACCTCCGTCATCGCCACAATTATTAACCACCCTAAAACCCTTCTCAGCAAGTTTATACTCCTCTGCTAAAAACTTAATAATCTCAAAGATATGAGATATAATACGCCAATCCTTAACTTCTAATAAACTTTCTACATGCTCTTTGCTTATAAGAAGAGCATGAAAAGGAGCTTGACGATTTATATCCTCTATAGCAATAATCTTGTCATCTTCATACAGCTTAACACTAGGAAGCTCTCCCTCTATTATCCTACAAAAAACACAGTCTTTACTCGTCCTTTTTTCAGCTACCAATTTTCCAGCACCCTCTTTACCCACATCCTAACTTCCGCATCCCGTTCTACGTTAAGAAGAGCTTTTAAGTAAGGAGTAGCTCTCTTGTCACCCAAAAACATCAAACCCCTTATCCCAGCTAACCTCACCTCCACAAGAGGATAATTAAGTAGAGATATTAACACCTGAAGTGCTTCCTCACCTCCCATTCTAACTATTGCTTCAAGAGCCATCTTTTTAAGGTCAGATGTTCTCCCATTAATAAGAATGTCTTTGAGTTTAGGTAATGCTGACTTATGGTTAACTTTTTCTAAGGCTTTTATTGCGATCTTAACTATCTCATCATCTTGATCTCCCAAAAGCTCAACGAAAGCATCTAAAACCTTCTGCTCATAAGCAAAGTTCAAAAGATATTTTACAACCTCTCTCCTTAAGTATAGATTATCACTTTTTAGCCTATCTAATAGCAAATCTATAGAAACCCTTAAATTTGCCCTTTTCGCTTTATTTTCCAACTTCCTAAGTATATCTATGGCTTGTTCTGAAAGCTTCCTCTTTTTATCCCTATTTTCTCCCTTTGAACACTGAGTAAAAGCCTTTCTTGTAAGATAGTGATAAGCTCTAACAATCTCCTCATACTTATCTTGGAACTCCTGAGATGCAACATCCGGGTGATATTTCAGAGCTAGCTTTCTAAAAGCCCTTTTTACTTCCTCTACAGAAGCTCCTACAGGGAGGCCTAAAATCTTATAATAAAGAGCTAACTCTTCTCCCTGCACTACCTTCCCAACTCCCTCTCAAACTCGCTAAGTAACTTTAAAATGTCTTCTAACTCTGACTTTTCTGCAATTCCTACCCTTTCCCTCAGACCTTCAAGAACCTCTCTAACTCTTTTAGCTTCATCAGCTTCAAGAAAAACAATCTTCTTCTCTAAAGAGGCCAAAGTAGAGTTAACCCTTTCTCTAAGTTGCCTTACTTCAAGTTCCTTTTTATCCCTTTCTTTTTGAATCTCCGCCTCTCTTATTATTCTTTCTACTTCCTTATGCGGAAGCTCCTTAACCCCTTTTATCTCTATCTTCTGCTCTTTTCCTGTATCAAGATCCTTCGCTTTAACATGAACTATCCCATTAACATCTATGAAAAAGGTTACCTCGATTCTAGGCACACCCTTGGGAGCTAATCTTATTCCAGTAAGCTGAAATCTTCCCAAGGATATATTCTCCTCAGCCAATGGTCTTTCTCCCCGAAGAACATGAATCTCAACCGTAGACTGATTATCCGCAACCGTCGTAAATATCCTTGAAGCTGAAACAGGAATAGGGGTATTCCTTTCGATTATCTTGGTGAATATACCTCCTACAGTTTCGACTCCAAGAGACAAAGGTGTAACGTCTACAAGAACTATGCCAGTTACCTCCCCTTTTACCATTGCTGCTTGAATAGCAGCCCCTAAAGCCACACATTCATCGGGGTTTACCCCTCTTAAAGGCTCCTTTTTAAGAATTTCTCTTACTTTTCTTTGAACCAACGGAACCCTTGTAGAACCACCAACAAGTAAGACCTGATCTATATCTGCTGGAGAGAGGTTTGCATCCTCCAGTGCCCTTAAAACAGGCTCTTCAACTCTATCAACTAAATCTTTAATTAAATCCTCAAAAAGATCTCTCCGCAATACATGGTAAAAATGCTTTGGCCCAGACTCATCAGCAGCTATAAATGGTATGTTAATTTCCGTTTCATAAACCTCCGAAAGCTCTATTTTGGCACGCTCAGATTCCTCCTTAAGCTTCTGCAAAGCCATTCTATCTTGAGACAAATCAATACCAGTTTCCTTCTTGAACTCTTCTAATAAATACTCCATTATCCTATCATCGAAGTCATCCCCACCTAAATGATTATCACCAGATGTGGCTTTAACCTCGAAAACCCCTTCAGCTATCTCTAATATAGAAACGTCAAATGTACCTCCTCCAAGATCAAAAACAAGAATCTTAAGTTCCCTATCAAGTTTTTCTTTCCCCAAACCATAGGCTAAGGCAGCAGCTGTAGGTTCGTTTATAATCCTTAAAACTTTAAGCCCAGCAAGTTCCCCTGCCTCCTTCGTAGCTTGCCTTTGAGCATCACTAAAATAAGCGGGAACAGTTATAACAGCCTCCTTAATGCTATCGCCTAAAAACTCCTCAGCATCCTCCTTAAGCTTCTTTATTATCAAAGCAGCTATGTCTTGTGGTCTGAAAAACTTACCATCTATTTCAACCTTATAATCACTACCCATGTATCTTTTTATAGATGATATGGTTCTATCGGGATTAATAACAGCCTGATTCTTAGCAGGCTCACCAACCAATATTTCTCCGCTTTTAGAAAATGCCACAATTGAAGGAGTAACCCTCTTACCACGCCTGTTAGGTATAATCTCTGGCTTATCTCCATTCATAAAAGCTATTGCAGAATAGGTAGTTCCAAAATCTATACCAACTACTTTACTCAAGCTCCTAAGACACCTCTTTAAGTGGTCGAGCTCTCCTCATCCTCATATATATCTTCAGATAGGGGCTCATTCCACCTCTGGAAACCATCAAGAGTCTCTATCCTGTATAAAGCGGAAACATACCAAATACCCTTAGGATCGCTTTTAAGCGGATTAAGATCCCACGCTTTCATACTCCGATAATAGGGCCAGTTAACATATTCATTAAACTCATTTATTATGTCTGTTATCACAAGGCCAGCATCCACCAAGAATTTCTGAATATTTCTCCACTTGTTCAATGACGTTTCAACATGCGTCAGCCCCACATATCCAGCACAACCAGAACCTTTAAGAGTAGCTATGCCTCTATACACAAACGCTTTAAAGCCAGCTAAAGTTTCCTCCGGATCTGTAAAGAAGACGTCAAATTTCCCCAGCAATTCATCAGGCAACGGCTCTCTAAGGTCAACCCTTCTAACCTCAAGATTGCTTAACCCCTTTTCCTCTCTAATCTTGCTCTCAAAATCAAGGATTCTCCTATCTATATCAATCACAACCACCTTTCTGGGCAACCTTGTGAGAGCTAAAGCTAACCCCACAAGATCATCATCTCCCAGAGTTATAATATCCTTCCCTCTCACATCCCCTCTCATATCAGCAAAAGCTACCCTCGCTAAGGTAGTCTCAGGTGTAACATATCCCTGGTCGTACCGATGAAGAGCTTCAGGCCTGTTCTCCTGGATTTTGAGAAACTCCTCATAAACCTCCTTGAAAGCGTCAATTGTAACACTCTTGCCACCACACTTATCACATATATATCTTCTGTAAGGTTGAATACCAAGGGATTCAGCTCCTTTTCTCCCCTTTTCCGTTAATACTATCTCTTCACCTTGATACTCTACCCACCCTTCCCTTTCGAGAAGCTTGATCAAAGACGCCACAGCCGGAAGGGAAACCATAGAGTATCTAACTATCTCCCAAAAATCACCTGTAACAAACAAAACAGAAAGAACCCTTTCTACGTCCCTTGGGAAAATCGGTATATTAGTTTCCTTTCTAACTTGAGAAGCGTATATTTCCATCAATTTCAATCCCTCCTCCATCTCTCTTATTAACAAATAAATTTTACTATACCACCTTGGATTTGAAAAGGTGCTATAATTAAGGGAGATACAAAAAGCAAAAGGAGGGAGTTAAATGATAGGCTGGAGCGTATCCCACCAAGAGTTCACTATAGAAGATCACTACTATTTCTCAATCTTAAAAAACACCATTAAATATAAGCTGTTAAACTCCATTAAAGAGGCTTGGGATTGTAATGTTATAGTCTTTAACTATCCTGAGAAACCATTCAGCAAAGATGAAATAGATGATATCATCTCCCTTGTAAAAATGGGTAAGAAAGTTATAGCTTTAGGATACTACATGAATGAGGATAATGTCGCTTCAATCTTAAATGAGCTTTCTCTTCCTTTTGGTTTGAAGATGCTACCTTCGGCTGTAATAGATAACATCAATTCCCTACAAAACGATCCATATCTTGTTATCACAGGCAAGGTTAAGAAATTCAATGAAGGCGTTAAGAGGCTACTAATGCCTTGTGTAGCTCCTATAGAGATAATAGGAGGAGAAGGAGAACCTATCATCTTAAGTGAAGATTCTTCTTCTCCTCCATATCAAATACTCGGAGCTTACTCTAGATATGGTAAAGGAGAATTTATCCTCATAGGAACGTGCGTTTTTTGGGACAACTTTTCAATAAATCAATTTGATAATATGCAATTTTCCCTTAACCTTCTAAAATTTCCTTAATCGCAGCACCTAACCTCCTTATGCCTTCCTTTATCTCTTCCTCAGAAGGATAAGTAAAGTTTATTCTCATTTCGTCATTTCTCTCACCATAAGGATAGAAAGCGCTTCCTACTACGTAGGCAACATTGTACTTCTCCACCGCCAGCTTAAAAAGCTCTGTAGTATCAAAACCCTCAACTTGAACCCAATAGAAGAAACCGCCACCGGGACGAGAATACTTTGTCCCTGCAGGTAGGTACTTATCTATAGCCTCCTCCATAACATTACGCTTAAGACTATAATGCTTTCTTATAATCTCTATCTGAGGCTCAAGCCAACCTCTTCTACAGAACTCCGCTATAAAGAATTGAGCAAACAAACTAGTTGAAAGATCCATTCCTTGCTTTGCAAGAACAAATCTCCTTACTATCTCCTTATCCCCTATTATCCATCCCACCCTCATACCTGGAGCTAATATCTTAGAAAAACTACCACAATATATTACTCTATTCGATACATCCATGCTCTTTATAAGAGCAGGAGGTTTCTCATCGTAGTATATTTCACCATAAGCATCATCCTCAACTATAACGAAATCGTACCTTTCCGCTATTTCGTAAAGCTTTTTTCTCCTCTCAAGAGAAAGAACTCTTCCCGATGGATTCTGGAAATTAGGTATAACATAAATAAACTTAGGCAGTGGTAGCTTCTCATTAAGTCTTTTCTTTATATCCTCTTCAAGAAGATCTACAATCATTCCATCTTCATCCATAGGTATACCTACAAAACGAGCTCCACAATTTCTAAAGGCAACCAATGTTCCTACATATGTAGGAGCTTCAACATAAACAAAGTCACCATAATCTATAAATACTTTGCCAATAACATCCATAGCCTGCTGAGAACCAGTAACAATTACCACATTATCATGACTAACTGGAAAACCGTAACGTTTACTACACCAATCAGCAATAAACTCTACAAGCTCATCAAGTCCTTCCGTTTTACCATACTGTAAGGCAGTATTAGCATACTCCTTAACTAAGGGTGATATCTCTACAAACTTTTCCCCAGGGAAAATTCTCGGATCAGGTAAACCCCCAGCAAAGGATATAACACCTGGCTTTTTAGCCATTGAGAGAAGCTCACGAATAGCAGATGGTTTAAGTTCTCTACCAATGGCGGACAACTTTGCATTCCAATTCATGCCCTATCCCCCCTTAATTTTTCAACTCTCGCTTTATTATACCACTTTTTTTGATATAATATATAGAGCGGAGAGGTGTCCGAACTGGATAAGGAGCCGGACTTGAAATCCGGTAAGCCCTCGTAAGGGCGATGTGGGTTCGAGTCCCACCCTCTCCGCCATTATTTTATAATATCAGAATTTATTATTTTTTGAAAGGACACAGTTAACAAAAATAGCATGAAAATAAAAGTATACTTATGGTTTTTTGTCACTGTTATTTTATGTTCTTTTCCTATTTTAAAAGAAAAAGAGATCTTTCTAACTTTCGATGATGGCCCTATATCCCCTTACACCACAGAAATAGCAAAAATGCTTGAAAAGGAAGGAGCAAAAGGAACGTTTTTCTTGGTAGGTAAAAAGGTGACCATCCATGGAGATATTGTAAAAGAGCTAAACAAAAGAGGACACACAATAGGAAATCACACCTTTAATCATAACAGATTCAGTGAGGAGAGCTTAGAGGAAAGCCTAGAAGATCTTCTGAAAGCAGAGGTAGTGCTTGCCGAAAAGATCGGTTACTTTACCAGAATATATAGGCCTCCGGGAGGAAGAATCCCCAAAAGCAAAGAAAGAATTTTTGAAGATCTTGGTTTTAAAGCTGTTTTTTGGGATGTAAATACTCGAGACTTTGAAGGAAGGAGCAGTTTCTATATAATATTTAAAACTTTACTTATAAGCTGGGACAGAAGCATCATATTGATGCACTCCTGCCCCAGCGCCATCAAATCCTTACCTACACTGTTAAAACTTCTAAAACTATTTAATTTCAAGATCAAGCCTCTTCCTATAGAAGAGCTCTCAAGCACAGCTCCAAACCATCAGATAATTAAAATCAACGATAGGCAGAAATTTTTACTTCAGCTTATAGGCATGACCGACTTTGTAAGAAGTGATACATTCCTTCTTGAAAAAGCGCTTCTCTCACTAAGAGACTATAAAGACTTTCTAACAAGCTTATCTAATATAAGAGCTATTAAGAGAAAGTCTCAAGATCCGGAAGAGGAAGAGTTCTGGGAAAGAGAAAAGGCACGATTAGAAGTCTATATTAGGCAATCGATAATAAGAAGAAAGCTCTTAGAAAATCTCATAGCAAATATAATTTTACTTCCAAAGGAAGCTTATTAATGGAGAAACTATTAAAGCTGGGAGAAAATCCCCTACCTTTATATCCTTTATATCGAGTAACCTAAAGCCTATTGCAAGTATCATAATTCCTCCCGTTGCTGTGAAATTCCCCAAAATGAACTCTTCCTTTAAGAAGAAAAGTTGAGAAGCAAAGATGGTTAAAGTCCCCTGAATAACTAAAACAGAAAGAGTAGAAAGTAGTACTCCAAAGCCTAATGTAGAAGCAAGCATTATAGAAGTAACAAAATCAAGTAAAGATTTTAAAAAGAGTATCTCAGGTTTCCCCATCAAACCATCTTGAAAGCAACCAAGCACCGTCATCGGACCCACACAGAATATAATCGTGGCAGTAAGCCACCCTTTTACTATGTCCTCCCTCTTTAACTTCCTCTCAAAGAATCTTCCAATACCTTCTATTTTATACTCAAGCTCACACCATGTCCCTATAGCCCCACCTATAACGAGAGAGAGTATAACTGCAAGTAATTCTTTACCTTCAAAACCCATTTTGATTCCTATAAGCAAAGTAGATAACCCTAAAGCCTGAAGCATGGCTATCCTGACCTTCTCAGGAATTTGCTTTTTAAGAAGCAATCCTAAGGAACTTCCCACAATAACAGCTAATGTGTTTACAAAGGTACCCGTCAAGTTAGGTTCCCTCCTCCCATGAGGAAAGGTATTTCTCTTGTTCAAGCGTAAGTTCATCTATCTCTATACCCAGAGCCTTAAGCTTAAATTTAGCTACTTCTTTATCTATCTTTTCAGGAACAGAATAAACCTTTTTCTCCAATTTATGCCCTTCCTTAACTAAATATTCAGCAGATAGAGCCTGATTTGCAAAACTCATATCCATAACTGAAGCTGGATGACCTTCCGCAGCTGCAAGGTTTATAAGCCTACCCTCAGCTAAAAGATATAGCTTTCTCCCATCTGGCATTTCATATTCATCTACAAGCTCCTTAACCCTTCTTTTAGATACAGCTATCCTTTCAAGAGCGGAGATATCTATCTCCACGTTAAAATGACCAGCATTACATAAGACAGCCCCATCTTTCATCAACTTAAAGTGCTCTTCTCTTAATACATTTATATTACCAGTAGCTGTACAAAATATGTCACCAATTCTTGCTGCTTCCTCCATTTTCATTACATAATAACCATCCATCCACGCTTCTATCGCTTTAATTGGGTCCACTTCGGTTACTACAACATGCGCCCCCATACCCCTAGCTCTCATCGCTATTCCCTTTCCACACCAACCATAACCAGCAACTACAAATATTGAGTCAGCAAGAAGCTTACCCGTAGCACGCATAATACCATCTATTGTGCTTCTACCAGTACCATACCTATTATCAAACATATGCTTTGTCAGTGCCTCATTAACCGCAATAATAGGATACATTAAGACCCCACTTTCAGCCATAGCCTTAAGTCTTATAACACCTGTAGTAGTTTCCTCTGTTCCCCCAATCACATCCTTTACAAAAGAAGGTTTTTCTTTGTGAAAGGTCGAAACCAGGTCTGCTCCATCATCCATCGTTATATGAGGTCTTTTAGATAAAACAGCCCTTATATGAGAATAATACTTTTCTCTATCCTCCCCTCTAACCGCAAAAACAGGAATATTATATACAGAAACCAACGCAGCAGCTACGTCATCCTGTGTACTTAACGGGTTAGAAGCGCATAAGTATACCTCGGCTCCTCCCTCTTTAAGGGTTATCATCAAATTTGCCGTCTCAGTAGTAACATGAAGACAAGCTCCTATCCTTATACCGCTTAGCGGTTTTTCCCTGATGAACCTTTCCCTTATAACTTTTCTCAAAACAGGCATATCCCTCTCTGCCCACTCTATTCTCCTACGCCCCTCTTCAGCAAGACCCAAATCCTTAACGTCGAAATCCACATCCTTCACCCCCTAAAACAGCGTCATTTCACCTTCTTTATGCTTTATCCTTTCGATAACATTATGAGCTTCCCTTAAGGGTTTAGGGAGCCTGTAACCGTCACAACACGAAAGAACCAATTTTATAGCTACATCAAGAGTTATAGCATAGCCAATAGAAATAAATAGTGGATTAACATTGTCCTTCGTTCTAAGAACAGCTCCTATTATCTCATCCCCATCGTAAATGTAGCTGTAATCTCCTTGCTTTAACCCAGGCTCCTTAAACTTACCAAATAGATGAGACTTAGCACAACCAACTGTTGGCGTATCCATGTAAATACCAAAATGCGTTGCTATACCCATTCTTCTAGGATGAGCTAAGCCCGCCCCGTCTATTAACCAAACGTCTGGTTTTTTCGAAAGCCTAGAAGCAGCATCAATAAGAAGAGGCATTTCTCTAAAGGCAAGAAGACCAGGAATATAAGGAAATTTAACTTCCTTTTTAACGCTTATTTTCTCCAATAAACTTAGTCTTGGATAAGAATAAACCAATACCACAGCATAACCTATATCCCCATCGTAAGCTAAATCCGAAGCAGCAATAATCTCAAGTCTCGAAATATCAACCCTATTCTCCAAAACTATTTTACTTCTTAACTCATTCTGAAGCTTTATAGCTTCCTCAGGAGTAATATTCCACTTGTGCATACTCAAAAATTTAAAAGGAGCGGGCTAAACAAGCACCGCTCCTACTCCAATTCAACCTTAGCTCCAGCTTCTTCAAGCTTCTTCTTGATTTCCTCAGCTTCTTCCTTAGATACGCCTTCCTTAACAACAGAAGGAACTTTCTCAACAAGATCTTTAGCTTCCTTAAGGCCAAGGTCTGTAAACTGCCTAACAACCTTTATAACCTGGATCTTATTAGCACCAGCATCTTTAAGAACTACTTTAAATTCGGTCTTTTCCTCGGCCTTTGCCTCAGCAGCAGGAGCTCCAGCAGCCGCAACAGGAGCAGCTACAGCAATAGGAGCAGCTACAGCAGAAACCCCAAACTTTTCCTCTAGAGCCTTAACAAGCTCCGCAAGTTCCAAAACTGTCATCTTCTCAATTGCCTGTATTATTTCCTCCTTAGTCATAACTTATCCCTCCTTCTCTTTCTTCTCCTTTATTGCATTAAGAACATAAACCAAGTTTCTTGGAACCCCATTCAGAACATTAAGCAGTCTCTGAATGGGAGAGTTAAGACTACCAAGAAGCTTTGCAACCAAATGCGCTTTGGGCGGCAACTCCGCTAGCTCTTTAATCTGCTCAGGAGTTATAAACCTCTTTCCGAGATATCCTCCTTTAAGGAGGAATTTCTCTAACTGTTCAGCATGTTTCTTAAGTATTTTGGCTATTTCAACAGGATCAGAGTAGGAAATAGCAAGAGCGTTATCACCGTTAAATAAATCTTCGTGAATTTCATAACCTGCTTCTTTAAAAGCTCTTTTAGCTAAATTATTCTTAATGACATGAAAATAAGCTCCGGCCTTCTTAAGTTCATTCCTAACCACATTCATTTCCGGAGTACTCAAGCCATGGAAGCCTGTAAAGAAAGTAGCTGTACAACCTTTTAAAGCTTCGGCCATCTTACTAACCCATTCTACTTTTTCAGGTCTTGGCCCTTTCCTCATCTATTCACCCCCTTTTCAACACTAAAAATAAAATCCCCTGGCCTGAGACCAGAGGACTTTACCGAAAATGCAAAATTTTCCTTTTAACAAATTTTAGCCTCGGTAGGCGGATTTTTAAAATCCTTTAAGGTTTTAAAACCACCTACGGTCTCAGGCTTCTTATTAACTTTTTATAAACCTTACTCTACAGCAAGTTCTTTCTGAGCTATATTCGGGTCTATTTTAACACTTGGCCCCATAGTTGGAGAAATAGCAATGCTTTTTATATATTGCCCCTTAGCCGCTGGGGGCTTTGCTTTTATAATAGCAGAAAGAAGAGCTTGAAAGTTTTCATAAAGCTGATTTTCTGAAAAAGAAGCTTTCCCTATGGTAGCATGAACTATACCATATCTATCAACTTTAAATTCTATTCTTCCGCTTTTTATTTCCTTAACAGCCATTCCCACATCATTAGTTACCGTCCCTGCCTTCGGGCTAGGCATTAAACCTCTTGGCCCAAGGATCTTACCTAATCTACTGACATGACGCATCATGTCAGGTGTAGCTATAGTTGCATCAAAGTCTATCCAACCTTCGTTCTGGATCTTCTCGATCAACTCTAAACCACCAACATAGTCAGCCCCCGCTGATTTGGCCTCTTCAGCCTTCTCTCCTTGAGCAAAGACAAGGACCTTTTTCTCTTTACCGGTGCCGTGAGGAAGTAAGGCTGTTCCTCTAACTTGCTGATCAGCATGCCTTGGGTCAACACCTAATCTTATTGCTACATCTATACTCTCATTAAACTTAGCATTAGCAAGCTTCTTAACAAGAGAAATCCCTTCCTTACTTGAATAAAGTTTTCCTTTTTCAATAATATCCTTCAAAGCTAAATATCTTTTACCTCTTCTTGCCATTTAAACTCCCTCCTTGTGGTACATTAACGAGCCTTTTAAGACTCTCCCACTAAAAATTAACCTTCTATTATTTCTATACCCATACTCCTTGCAGTTCCCTCGACTATTTTCATAGCAGCCGTAATGTCATTAGTATTCAAATCGGGCATCTTTATTTGAGCTATTTCTCTTAACTGAGCCTTTGTAATTCTACCTACTTTGTTCCTATTAGGCTCACTAGAACCCTTCTCGATCCCCGCTGCTTTTTTGAGCAAGACTGATGCTGGCGGGGTCTTAAGCACAAAAGTAAAACTTCTATCAGAGTAGATGGTCACAACTACAGGTACAGTCATACCTGCTTGACTTGATGTGGCAGCATTAAAGGCCTTACAAAACTCCATTATATTAACACCATACTGACCAAGAGCTGGCCCCACTGGCGGAGCAGGCGTAGCTTTTCCAGCAGGTATAAGAAGTTTAACTTCAGCTACAACCTTTTTTGCCAAGGCTATTCACCTCCTACATCTTTTCTAACTGCATGAAATCGATCTCTACCGGTGTTTCTCTTCCAAAAACATTTAAAAGAACCTTTACCTTACCTTTCTCCGAGTTAATCTCTTTAACAATACCCACTGAACCCTCAAAAGGACCGTCTACTATCTTAACTGTCTCACCAGGCTCAAGATCTATCTTAATCTGTTTCTTCTCCTCTATACCTATTTGTTGCAGAATGGACTTCACTTCTTCATCGTTTAAAGGTACCGGATTTCCACCTGATCCCACAAATCCCGTTACCCCCGGAGTATTCCTAACAACAAAATAAGATTGCTCATCCAATATCATCTCTATTAAAACATAGCCCGGAAAAACCTTTCTCTTTGTTATCTTCTTTTTACCTCCCTTTATACTAACCCTCTGCTCAATAGGAACAAGAACTTTAAATATTTTATCTTCCATTCCCATAGTCTCTATCCTCTGCTCCAAATTAGCCTTGACTCTATTCTCATATCCTACATAGGTATGAACCGCATACCATTTCTTCTCCTTTTTTCCATCAATCACCAAGTAGGTTCACCTCAACAGTTTACCCATTACCCATGTACAAAATATATCTACTAAACCAAGATATACAGAAACAAGCATGACAACTACTATAACAGTCAGCGTAGCATACATAACTTGCTTCCTCGATGGCCAAGTTACTTTTTTAAGCTCCGCCCAAGCTTCTCTTAAAAAAGATATAAACCTCTCCATAACGTCATCTCCCCCAAAACACATAAAATAATGGCAGGCCCGGCAGGACTCGAACCTGCAACCCCCGGATTTGGAATCCGGTGCTCTAACCTATTAGAGCTACGGACCTGCGCATTTATAATTATACCATTACTTCACCTCGCGGTGAAGGGTATGCTTATTACACCATCTACAGTATTTTCTTGTTTCAAAACGCCCCTGTTTCCCTTTTCTATTCATTAACACCGTATAATTTCTTCTTTTACACTCTGAACAGGCAAGCGTCAATATATCAGCCACAAAAGCTCACCTCTATTCTAATCAAGTATTTCTGTGACTACTCCAGCACCTACAGTTCTGCCACCTTCTCTTATAGCAAAACGCAAGCCTTTCTCCAAAGCAACAGGAACTATCAATTCTACTTCAAATGTAGCATTATCACCAGGCATAACCATTTCAACACCCTCAGGCAATTTTATAGTACCAGTAACATCTGTAGTCCTAAAGTAAAACTGAGGACGATACCCCGTAAAGAAAGGTGTATGACGACCACCCTCTTCTTTCTTCAATACATAAACCTCAGCCTTAAACCTCTTATAAGGCTTTATAGTACCAGGAGCAGCTACAACCATACCACGCTCCACATCCTTCTTGTCTACTCCCCTTAATAAAACACCCACATTGTCTCCAGCTATACCCTCATCCAATATCTTCCTGAACATCTCAACACTCGTAACCA